>JAHKZS010000270.1 GCA_020626545.1 bacterium | reverse complement strand
CTTAGTAAGATATTTGAGGAGAGAACGTCTCTGACCAACCATCTTTAAAAGGCCGCGTCTGGAGTGATGATCCTTCTTGTGCTCTTTAAGATGCTCGGTTAAATCGTTGATTCTCTTAGTTAAAAGAGCGATCTGAACCTCGGGAGAACCTGTATCTCCCTCGTGAGTTGCGTACTCGGCAATAATAGCCTGTTTTTCTTCTGGTAACATTTTAATTCCACCTTTATAAATTATTAGCATAAACGCAGGTTAAGGCTGTGAAATTCCGATATTACGGCTTAATCCAAAATCCGCGTAAAAGTCTATCGAGAGTTATTATAACACAACGGCTGTAAAAAGTAAAGAGTTATTTTTAATTCTATTATAGAATAATTGTTCCCTCTCTAATATCTTTTTAAACAGAAAAGTCGGCTAATCCAAACGGAAAAGCCGACTGAAGTTCAATTAAATTAGCTTTTTACAATTTTTGTAGGCTCTATAATAAAAGTTGGGGTAACAAATAGAGCCT
This sequence comes from bacterium, assembly GCA_020626545.1. Classification (GTDB taxonomy): domain Bacteria; phylum Bacillota; class Clostridia; order Oscillospirales; family Acutalibacteraceae; genus Ruminococcoides. The sequence goes on along the minus strand of JAHKZS010000270.1, from coordinate 1,343 downwards.
ACTGAGAAAAAATAATAAAATTAGAAAAAAGTAGAGCATATTTGCTACAAATCCGTTAAAATGGAATAGACGAGAAAACATAAACGGGAAGTGGAAATATGCTCTACAATAATTTTACAGAAATACTCACAGGATTGCAAGACCTCATCGTAACAAAAGTTGAAGATAACGACAAAGAAATACATATTTACGGTGAAATTAAGCGCAAACCTCACAAATGTCCCTGTTGCGAAGCTGAGACAGACAAGATTCACGATTACCGTGAACAAATAATCAAAGATATTCCATCATTTGGCAGGAGAACAATCATACATTTACGCAAGCGCCGATATCGCTGTGGGTGCGGAAAACGATTTTTTGAGGATAATAAGTTCTTGCCTCGTTATCACAGGATGACCAATCGTCTTTCGGCGTATATTATCAATGAGCTGTCAAATGAGATTTCCTTTACAAGTGTTGGCAGAAAGTTAGATTTATCAACTACAACTGTTATGAGAATTTTTGATTATGTTGATTATGCATCTCAACATCTACCGGCTGTACTTTCTATTGATGAGTTTAAAGGAAACACTAATAAAGAGAAATACCAGTGTATCATAACCGACCCTGTTAACAAAGTGGTTTTGGACATACTGCCAAAACGATATGAGAGCTACTTAACTCAGTATTTTCTTAAATTCAACCGTTCTGAACGCGAACATGTTAAAACCTTTGTCAGTGATATGTGGAAGCCTTACTCCTCACTTGCTTCCAAGATGTTCAAAAACGCTGAACAAGTTGTTGACAAGTACCATTGGATAAGGCAGGCCTTTTGGGCTTTTGACGCTGTCAGAAAAGAGGTTCAAAACAATCTCAGCAAAGAATACCGCAAGTATTTCAAAAAATCTCGCTTTCTTCTTATGAAACGTTTCGATAAATTAACAGACGAACAAAAGCAACAGGTAAATATTATGCTCTATGTTTCTCCGGCACTATCGACAGCTCATTTTTACAAAGAGGAATTCTTGAAGATTCTTGACTACAAGGACAGAGATTCGGCTAAAAAAGCTATGTCTGAATGGATTGATTCTGCTCTGGACTGTGGTTTGCCGAGATTCAAGAAATGTGCTGAAACTATGATTAACTGGTTGTCCGGTATTCTCAACTCATTTTCTAATCCTGTTACCAACGGCTTCACTGAAGGCTGTAACAACAAGATTAAAGTCCTCAAACGTAACGCTTACGGTTATCAGAATTTTAATAGATTTCGCAATCGTATTCTTCATATGTTTGCTTACAAACAACTAAACAACAAACAAGCGACAGCTTCTTAGCCATCGCTTGTCTTTACTCATTATTTCATT
>JAHKZS010000268.1 GCA_020626545.1 bacterium | reverse complement strand
GCCACAAAATACGCGGTAGTAACCCCTTACGAAAATATCAAGAAGGTTACCGACGTAGTGGTGCTGACCGATTTTAAGAATAAAGGCGAAATTAAGCGAATTTCCGAAAAGGAGAAAAATTAATGGACAGAAAATTTACCATCGTCCGTTATATCGCTTTCGGAATAGAGATACTGATTCTGTTTATATTGCAATCTACGCCCAATCTTATTCCCGAAGTTTTCGGCGGGCGGCCTCTGCTTCTGATTCCCGCGGCGATTACGATAGCGTATTTCGAGCCCGAGATTCCCGCGATGTTCTACGGAATAGCCTGCGGAATACTGCTCGACTTAGGCTATAGCGACTTTCCCTGTTACTATACTATAATGCTCGGCGTAATATGCTTTTTGCTCGGCTGGGTTTTCAGGGATTATATGGTCGTAAGCTTCTTTAACGCCACGGCTTTTTCCGCGGTAATAATAACGGGAGTTATAGGTATTAACTTTCTGTTTTTCTATGTTTTCGCGGGCAAAGGTGAAGCGGGAATGTATTTCTTAACCCATTATGTGTCAAAAATAATCTATACGTTCTTATGCGGTATAGTTTTGTATTTTATAAACAAAGGACTTTTCAGGAGTTTACTTGATTATTAAGAAACGAGATAAATATGATAGTTGACGATAAAGAAAAACAAGCTGAAGAAAAACGATTTTTAAATAAAAGGGTAATTATATGTCTTATAATTATCCTTGTGATTTTCTGCGGTTTTGCGTGCAAGCTGTTTATGTGGCAGATTGTCGAGGGCGAAAGCTATTCCAAGCTCGCCGACACGTCTACCGCCTATACGGTAACCACCGACGCTACCCGCGGAGAAATTCTCGACTGCAACGGAAAAGGTCTCGCGGTAAACCGTACGGGCTATCGGATTGTACTCGATAAGCTCTATATCGACGCCGCGAATTTAGATAATACTATCCTCTCGCTTATGAGGCTTATGAACAGCCGTAACGAGAAATGGATAGATAACCTGCCGATTAAAATTGACGAACAGGGAGTTTACAGGTTTAAAAAGGGCAGAAGCGACGAGATAAAAGTTCTTAAATCCAAGGACTACCTCGACCTTAAACCGTCCGACAACGCCGAAAAGTGTATGAAGCTTTTAGCCGAAAGATATGAACTCGAGGATAAACAGCTCGCGAAAGCTACGCTTCGAAATCTCGTTTCAGTTCATTATAACATGGAGAGAACCTGGTACTCAAACACCAACCCCTATATCTTCGCCAAAGGCATCAGCTCCGATATGCTCTCGATTGTCAGCGAAAATATGCAGAGCGTGAGCGGCGTTGAGATTCAGACCTACTTAACCCGCCATAATCCCCAGGGCAAGCTCGCTCCCCATATTCTCGGCGCGCTCGGAAGTATAAATCAGGAAGAATACGAGCAGAAGCAGTCCGAGGGTAAGGACTACGGCTTTAACGACAGTATCGGTAAATTCGGGCTTGAGCTCGCGTACGAGGACGAGCTTAAAGGTGTCGGCGGAGAGAGGATTGTTCAGAAAAACTCCGACGGTAATGTTACTAAGGTCGTTGAGTCGGTTAACGCTAAGCCCGGACATACGCTCTATTTAACCCTCGACAGCAAGCTTCAAAAGGTCGCCAACGACTCGCTTAAAAAGCAGGTTGACGCGGCTAGAGCTTACGGCGAAAGCGACGGCGGTAACGGCGCCGATTGTAAGACAGGCGCGGTGGTTATGCTCGACGTAAACGATTTTTCGGTACTCGCGGCTTCGAGCTATCCTACCTTTAACTTAAATAAATATTCAAAATACGGCGACTACTACGTTAACCTCGTAGAAGATAAAAACGCGCCGATTTATAACCGAGCCTTTATCGGTTCGTTCGCTCCGGGTTCGGTATTTAAACCCTGCGTTGCGGCTGCCGCTCTGCAGGAGAATGTTATCAGCGAGGGTACTTTCTTTACCTGTAACCATATCTACGACCATTACCCGACTAACCCCGTAAAATGTATGGGAACTCACGGCTCAATCGGGCTGAGAACAGCGATTACCAAG
>JAHKZS010000269.1 GCA_020626545.1 bacterium | reverse complement strand
GTCCAAATATAAATGATATTTTACTTCTTTCATAAGCAATTTCTCCTTATAATATTGAAGCCTTTTTTAGATAACCTATACTATCATAACAACCTCTCAAATAAACAGCTTCCTGTTGTTTGTCAAAAAGCTTGTTGCGAAGTGTTAGAATTTCAACAAGAGCCTTGCAATCGTGTTCGGATAATTCTGTGACGTGTTCCAAATCAAATACAGCCTTAACTTTCGGATTTTCTTTGTAAAGATTGGCGATTTGTTTTTCAATAGTATCATACTCCGAATCAGTGTCACTCAGTTTATTAACAACAGAGCTTATATATTCATCAAAAGCATTACCGTAACGGTCGAGAAAGGTTTCTATCTTTTTATAATCTTCCATTTTGCTCACCTCATATTTTTTATATATACTATTATATTCAGGATATATACTTTTATAAAGTGTACAAAAACAAGATAGGGCAGAAAGAAAGGGCTACGAGAATTAACTCGTAGCCCTGTATACATCAATATTAAATATAAACCCTAACGTTCATATCATACCAATTAAATATCCTTTTCGCTCTGTCATACTTGAAAACATAATCTCTCGCGAGCTTTTCAGTAATTGTAAAGTCGAGCAAAAGTATTGATTTTTGGCTTAAATACTGACTTTTTTGAATTACTTTCCTTCGCTGATCGCAGCCTGAGCGGCAGCGAGACGAGCGATAGGAACTCTGAACGGTGAACATGATACATAATCAAGACCGATCTTGTGGCAGAACTCAACAGATGAAGGATCTCCGCCGTGCTCACCGCAGATACCGCAGTGGAGCTCGGGACGGGTAGCCTTACCCTTCTGAATAGCCATTTCCATAAGCTGGCCAACGCCTGTCTGGTCTAACTTAGCGAACGGATCGTTCTCGAAGATCTTAGCGTCATAGTAAGCGTCTAAGAACTTGCCGGCGTCGTCACGGCTGAAGCCGAATGTCATCTGTGTAAGGTCGTTAGTACCGAAGCAGAAGAACTCAGCCTCTGTAGCGATCTGGTCAGCTGTAAGAGCAGCTCTCGGAATCTCGATCATTGTACCAACCTCGTACTTGAGATCAGCGCCCGCGGCGGCGATTTCAGCGTCGGCGGTTTCAACAACGAACTTCTTAACATACTTGAGCTCTTTTGTATCGCCCGCTAAAGGAATCATAATCTCGGGAACTAAGTTCCAGTCGGGATGAGCCTTTGATACGTTGATAGCGGCGCGGATAACAGCTCTTGTCTGCATCTTCGCGATTTCGGGATATGTTACGGCGAGACGGCATCCACGGTGGCCCATCATCGGGTTGAACTCGTGGAGGCTGTCGATAATAGCCTTAATCTGCTCAACAGTCTTACCCTGTGAGTCAGCTAACTTCTTAATATCTTCTTCCTCTGTGGGAACGAACTCATGCAGAGGAGGATCTAAGAAACGGATAGTAACGGGGTTACCCTCGAGCGCTTCGTAAAGAGCCTCGAAGTCGCCCTGCTGTACGGGAAGAATCTTAGCTAAAGCGGCTTCTCTTTCTTCTACTGTATCGGAGCAGATCATCTCACGGAAAGCGTCGATTCTGTCGCCCTCGAAGAACATGTGCTCTGTACGGCAAAGACCGATTCCCTCAGCGCCTAACTCTCTTGCCTTCTTAGCGTCAGCGGGAGTATCAGCGTTAGTTCTAACCTTAAGAACTCTGTACTTATCAGCCCAATCCATAATGCGTCCGAACTCGCCCGCGATTT
>JAHKZS010000261.1 GCA_020626545.1 bacterium | reverse complement strand
TCTCAGGATATTACTCACGAGTATTATGATCCAGGCGAAGATAGATACGGCTTCTATCCCAATGGTATTCCTGAAGAAGAGGGCTTCGACGGAAAGATTTTTGTAGTTAACCCCAAAGACTATGATGAGAACGTCTTTACCGGCAGATATACTTATAGGGGCGAATGGTTCTACTATTACGGAAACGGTGAGTACAGTTACTACAAAACTCGTGAAGAAGCTGTAGCTAACGACGCTCTTTATAAGAACGGCGAGTTTCCTGAGTACGGATTCCAAATCAACAAAGACTCACTTACAGTAAAAGTAGGCGAGATATCCGATCCTATTATACCCAGTAACTCTGACGCTAGGGTTTATATCGAAGACAAATCCATAGTTGAGATTGATTCCATTGATGTTGACGGTACTGTTAGATTAAAGGGACTCAAGGCAGGTCAGACAGTTGTTAGATTTTCATTAGAAGATAAACAAGGCTATACTACAAGAGAATGTTTAGTTACTGTAAAAGACGACCGGGATGACGAAGGCGATAAAACAGTTGTCGGTATAAAAATAAACGATGTTGAACTTACTGAAGGTCTCGACGCGTATAAAACCGAAGACTACTATACAGGTAAGGAATATCTGTACTATAGAGTTCATCCAAGTTTTGTAATTCAATACAGCGACGGCAGCGAAAAAGAAGTATTCTACGACGATGAAGATGACGAGTATTATTCTGATGGTAAATATTATGACTTAAGTATTAATACCAATCAGAACTACGATAACCAGTGGAAAGCCGGCACCTATAAGGTGAAGGGCGAACTCGTGGATTATGATGTTACGGCTGAATTTACCGTTACAATAAAACCGAGTCATATAGAAAGCGTAACGTTTAAACCTATTTCCCGTATCGAAGAGTTGGATTTGAGAAAGGATTACTACGAGTATTACGATGAAGACGACGATTACCACGAAATTACTTATTATCGTTACAGCTATATCCCCGAGTATACAGTAAAACTCCGCGACGGCAGAGTGCTCGAGTCCGACGAAGATGGAGAAGTATATTATAATGGTAGATGTTATAGTCTATCGTATAAAGATGACCAATCTTGGGAAAATACTTGGGGTGTCGGAGATCATAAGGTCGACGCCGAAATAATGGGTTACAAAACTTCGTTTAACGTAACTATAAAGGAAAACCCCGTAGAGAAAATTACTTTTAACGACATAAGCATAATCCAGGGTACTAATCAAGACTACTATTATGATGATAATGATAATAAAGTAATTTACTATGAATACGACCCCAGCTATACTGTAACTCTTAAGGATGGCAGAGTAATTAAAAGTGATAAATACGGCGATTTTGAATTGGACGAGGATCATCAGTATTATACTGATAATTCTGATACCCAAAGAAAAGAGCCGTGGGATAAGCTTGGAACTTATAAGGCGAAAACTACATTATGCGGCAAAGAATATGAGTTTAATGTAAATATTATTGAATCCCCCGTAAAAGAAGTTAAAACAAAGACCCTAGAGCTTATAGAAAACGCGGACGGATACTATAAAAGCAACAACTCTCATAGCTATTTCTACTATGTATTAAGAGCGCCGGAGTATTCTGTTGTACTTAATAACGGCGAAGTCCTTTATCCGGACGAGGATAAAGACATAGTCTATGAAGGTTCAAGATATTATGCTGAAATAGACGAAGAACATAGCAACTGGAAAGTTGGTAATACTTACAAGTCTAAGTTTAAAATCATGGGCAAGGAAGTTGAGTTCGACGTAAAAATTATTCCTTCTCCTGTAAAGAAAGTTGAATTTGATCCTGTAGAATTAATCGAAGGCGCGGATGCGGCTTGGGAAGAGAATGGCAATTATATATATAAACTTCCCGCGATAAAATGTAAAGTAACGCTTAATGATGGTAAGGTTATTGAAGTTGATAACGGTATTTATCAAGAAGGCATAATCGGTTATGTTGAGTATAACGGCAAAAACTATTATATAGAATCAGACGCTGTTGATCTTCAGGAGCCGGGCGCTTATTGGACTGTAGGAAATACATATGACGTTAACGTATTTGTAATGGGTAAGTCCTTCACGGTTCCGGTGAAGATTGTTCCTTCTCCTGTAGAGCGTATCGAAGTTAAAGATGTCCAGGTTAAGCTTAACGAAGACGGAAAAATTCGAACCCGCTACGATGAAGACGACAATAGAACAGAGTGGTTTAATTATAATACCGAAACACCTAAGTTTAAGATTATACTTAAGGATGGAACCGTAATTAACGTCAAAAAGCTGGTAACCTATTACGATTCAGACGGAGAAGATGAACAAGTTGGTATTGAGTATAACGGTAGATTCTACGAAGTAACTTATAACGACGACCAGAGCTTCGAGAATCAGTGGGGATTAGGCGAACACGAGGCTGAGCTTAACGTACTCGGATTTACTCAGAAATACAAAGTAATTGTAAAAGAAGAGCTTGATCCGGTTGAGCCTGAGCCGGATGAGCCCGGAACTGAGCCTGTTATTACTCCTGATAATCCCGGAACTAAGCCTACCGATCCCGCCGAATCTACGGATAAAACAGATAACCCCACTGTTAAAAAGAAGTCTGCTAATCCGATTAAGGTAACCGCGAAAACTAAGACCGTTAAGGCTAAGAAGCTTAAGAAAAAAGCTCAGAAAGTAAAAGCGCTTACAGTTAAAAAGGCTCAGGGTAAGGTAACTTACAAGCTCGTTAAAAAGGGTACCGCTAAGAAAATCTATAAGAAACTTTCTATTACTAAAAAAGGTGTAATTAAAATTAAGAAAGGAAAGCTTAAGAAAGGTACTTACAAGATTAAGATTAAAATTACCGCTAAAGGTAACAAGCTTTATAACAAAAAGACGATTACCAAGACAATTAAAGTGAAAATAAAGTAACGATAATTTCTGTATAAGGTAATACAATTCTTAATTTACAAACGCCCCTCTATTATGCTATAATAGAGGGGCATTGTTATTGGGGTGATTATTTTGGCAAAGGTAGTACCGCTTTTTTCGGGAAGTAAAGGAAACAGCTATTTTATCGGTTCTTCGGGCGAAGGCGTTTTAGTCGACGTAGGAAGAAGCTGTAAACAGATTGAAAACGCGCTCGCACTTAACGATATTGAAATCGGCTCGATCGGAGCCGTGTTTATTACCCACGAACACACCGATCACTGTAACGGTCTTAGGGTTTTCGCAAAAAAGCATAAGCTAAAGATATACGCCAGCGAGGGAACTCTCGAGGCTATGTCCGAGAAAAAGCTTATCTGTCCCGAAAACGATATTTATGTAATCGAGGATAAAATCTCCGTCGGAAATATGCAGGTCGAGCGGTGCGATACTCCCCATGACGCGCGCGAGAGCTGTTGCTATAAGGTCTATACCTCCGACGATAGAAAAGCCGTAATCGCTACCGATATGGGCGTTATGACCGAGGACGTGAGAAAGCTTATAAGCTCGAGCGACTTCGCCGTAGTGGAGTCTAATCACGACGTCCGTATGCTGAAGCTCGGAGGTTATCCTTATATTGTAAAGCAGAGAATTTTGTCCGATAAAGGCCACCTTTGTAACGACGCCTGCGCCGAGGAACTCGCGGGTTTTATAAAGAGCGGTAACGTAAGGCTTATGCTCGGTCATATTTCCGAGAACAATAATACTCCCGATCTCGCGTTTAATACGAGCGTTAACGAGCTTTCGAGGCTCGGAATAAAGCGCGGTATTGACTACACTCTCGAAACCGTGCCGGCTGAAACTAACGGAAAGTCAGTAATTTTCTGAGGTAATTATGCTAAGTGTAAATATAATTTGTATCGGAAAAATTAAGGAAAAATATTGGACGGACGCGATCACCGAGTACAAGAAAAGGCTCGGAGCGTTCTGTAAATTCAGTATAATCGAGCTCGACGAGGAGAAAACCTTTAATAACCCTAACAGCTCCCAAATCGGCGCGATTTTAAACGCCGAGGGCAAGCGTATTATAAACGCTCTGTCCAAAAACTCATACGTAATCCCGATGTGTATCGAGGGAAAACAGCTCTCCTCAGTCGAACTAAGCGAAAAGTTAAATGATGTTTCGCTCGGTTATAGTACGATAGATTTTATAATCGGCGGAAGCTGGGGATTGAGCGGCGAGGTTAAGAGTAAAAGTAATTTTAAGCTCTCGATGAGCAAAATGACTTTTCCGCACCAGATGGCTCGGGTAGTTTTAACGGAACAGATTTACCGAGCGTTTGAAATTATGAATAACGGAAAGTACCATAAATAACAATTCGCAATTACTATTAGGAGATAAAAAATGGCGTTAGACGGAATGATGCTGCGGCATATTGTAAACGAAATCAAGGAGCAGGCTATCGGCTCGAGGGTGTCGCAGATTTATCAGCCCAACAGGGAAGAAATTATTATAAACCTCCGTTCTTTAAACGGAAATAAAAAGCTCTTGCTTTCCACAAGGGCTAATTCTCCGCGTGTACATTTTACCGATTACAGCGTTGAAAATCCCGCCGCTCCGCCTATGCTGTGTATGCTTATGCGGAAACGGCTCGGCTCGGGTAAGCTTCTCGACATCCGCCAGAACGGCTTGGACAGAATCGTAACCTTCGAGTTCGAGTGCGTAAACGAGCTCGGCGATAAGGTGAATATCAACGTGATTGTCGAGATAATGGGCAAGTACAGCAACGTGATTCTAACCGATGGCGAGGGTATTATTATCGAC
>JAHKZS010000260.1 GCA_020626545.1 bacterium | reverse complement strand
CTTTATATCAACGCTCAATCTGGCGTTAGGTAAATCTCTTACGTGTCCCATTGAGGCAATCACGTCAAAATCCTTACCTAAATACTTTTTTATCGTTTTAGCCTTTGCGGGCGACTCCACAATTACTAAATTTGACATATGTTTTCATAGCCTTTCCGCTCACATAATCTTTTGCCCTTACCGTGAGCAAGTAAGGTGATTAATTCATATTAATCTGTAGCTTCTGCCCTGTACGCATTTTATAAGCTTCCTCAGCTCAAGCGTAGTTAATATCGGCAAAACTTTAAATACGGGCAGATTAACAAGTTCAGCTATTTTATCAATATGAACAGGCTCAAAGCCTATCGCGTAATATACCGCGCTTTCATCCTCAGTGAGGTTAAGATTATCCTTATGGACAGGGACTTCGGTTAAATCATTAGTCTTAAGTCCGTTTATATCCGTCGGAGCTTTACCTTTTATCGGGATAACATCGACAACTTCATCAAGCGTTCGAACGGCACAGTCAAGCTCCGAAGTAACATAGATATCATCAAACGCGTCGATAATATCGGTATAATCAGTTACCAAAGTAGCTACCTTATTCTTCACAAGCATATTTGAACCGTCAAAATGAGAATCGACAGGTCCCGCGAGAGCAAATATTTTCTTGGAAGCGTCCTGTTCCAGAGCTCTGCTTACAGTTATAAGCGAGCCGCTCTTACTTCCCGCCTCAATTACAAGAACTCCGTCCGATAAAGCGGAAATGATTCTGTTACGTTGAGGAAAATGATAGCCGTATGCTTCCATGTCGGGCGGATACTCGCTGATTACAGCGCCCTTATAGGTAATATCGCTGCGCATTTTCGCGTTTTCGCGCAAATAATCATAGTTAATGCCGCAGCCTAAAACACAGATAGTAACGCCGTCCGCCGCTAAAGCGCCCATATGGGACGAACAATCCACGCCTAAAGCCCCGCCGCTTACGACAGTTACACCTGCTTTCGCCAGATTATATCCGAAATTATACGAGGATTTAATACCGTACATAGACGCTTTGCGTGTTCCGATTACAGCTATAGACATTCTGTCGTCAATATCAGGCAGCATTCCCGAAATATACAGTACCGCGGGCGGATCATCAATATCAAATAAGCACTTCGGATATTCTGGACTATCTAAACATATTAAATCATAATAATGTATATTACATTTGTGAATAATCTCATCAGCTGCAGTAAGCGGAGTGTTAGACATATTTTCAATCTCTTTGTCCGAAAACAAACCCGAAAAACGCCACTCCTGCTCTCCGCCTTTATAAAACTCCTCTATACTATCATACAGAAAAGTCAACTGCTTAGCTTTAGTTGTACAATATCCGATTGATTGAGTAAACCAAATCCAATATTTAAGATTATTCATTTAATCATTTCCCATATCAATATAGCGGCCGCGGCTGACGCGTTAAGAGATTCAGCTCTGCCGTTCATAGGTATCGTAATTTTGTAATCACATTTATCTACGGTTGATTTTTTTATTCCGTTACCCTCGTTTCCTATAACAAGCACGCTGGTATCATCAAATTTTACATCTGTAATCTTTAAAGCGTTACTGTCAACAACAGAAGCGTACGAGGTTATGCTTTTATGGTTTGAAACAAAATCCTCTATACTCTCAACAACCGAAAACGGAATCCTGAACACCGCTCCCATACTGCCTCTGACGACCTTAGGCGAATAGATATCGCAACAATCGCCTGAAAGTATAACCCCGTCAACACCGACAGCCTCGGCCGTTCTGAGAATCGTCCCCAGATTTGAGGGATCCTGAATATTCTCAAGAGCCAGTATTTTAAAACTACCTTTCATTTTATCAAATAG
>JAHKZS010000050.1 GCA_020626545.1 bacterium | reverse complement strand
CTATGAATAAAGGAAGTAATAGTGTGAAAGTTCACACTATTACAAATTAATATTGCCCGCTCTGTTTGTCCCTACGGGACAACGAGCTGAGGTTTTATCCAAAACTTGTTTTGGAAAATAAAACCCATGCAGAGCTGATGGCTTAATTGCCATTTACGCCTTATCAGCCTACGGTAAGCGCGTAAGGAAACTTTAATATCTTTTTGTAGGCAGAAAGGCTATGGCAATTACTATGAGATCTGATTTAATGAAAACAGGCGCTACCCGCGCCCCTCAGCGTTCGCTTTTAAAGGCCTTAGGTCTTACCGACGCCGAGATTAAACGTCCTTTTGTCGCTGTAGTAAACTCTAAGAGCGACTATATTCCGGGACATAAACACTTAAACGATATTTCCGAAAAGGTTATGGACGGTATCAGAAACGCGGGCGGTGTTCCGTTCGAGTTCAATACTATCGGTGTTTGCGACGGCTTAGCTATGAACCACAAGGGTATGAAGTACAGCCTTTGTTCGCGCGAGCTTATCGCCGATTCTATCGAGGTAATGCTTACCGCTCATCCGCTCGACGCCGTTGTTTTTATTCCCAACTGCGATAAGATAGTTCCGGGAATGCTCTTAGCGGCTTGCCGTTTAAATCTTCCCTCGATATTTGTATCGGGCGGCCCGATGATGCCCGGCGAGTATAACGGCGAGAGATTCGGACTTTCCGAAATGTTCGAGTTCGTAGGCGCTCACGCCGCGGGTAAAATCGACGACGAACAACTCCTCCAGTATGAAAACCACGCTTGTCCTACCTGCGGTTCTTGCTCGGGTATGTACACCGCTAACTCTATGAACTGCTTGACCGAGGCTATCGGTATGGGCTTGCCGGGAAACGGTACCCGTCCCGCTATCTCAGGCGCGAGACGAGCTCTCGCTCAGGAAGCAGGCGAACAGGTTATGGAACTTCTTAAAGCCGATATCAGACCTCGTGATATTATCAATAAAGAGAGCTTCGAGAACGCCCTGCGCTGTGAAATGGCGTTAGGCTGCTCGAGTAATACGGTACTCCACCTTTTAGCTATCGCTTACGAGGCTGAGGTTCCCGTTGATATTAAAGTTATCGACGAAATCAGCAAAACTACTCCTCAGATTTGTAAATTAAACCCTGCGGGTAAAATCTTTATCACCGACTTAAACGAAAAGGGCGGTATCCCCGCGGTTATGAAGGAGCTTTCGAAGCTCGGTATTATTAACGAAAACGCCCTAACCGTTAAGGGTACTGTAGGCGAGCGTATTAAGGACGCTCCCGCTCCCGACGGCGAGGTTATCCATACCGTAGAAAATCCGCTCCGTAAGGACGGCGGTATCGCTATTCTGTTCGGTAATATCGCACCCGACGGCGCGGTAGTTAAACAGGGCGCGGTAGCTCCCGAGATGATGAAGAATACAGGCCCCGCGCGTGTATTCGACTCCGAGGAGAGCGCCTGCGACGCAATCTACGGCGGTAAGATTAACCCCGGCGACGTAGTAGTTATCCGCTACGAAGGCCCCAAGGGAGGTCCCGGAATGAGAGAAATGCTCGCTCCTACCTCCGCTTTAGCCGGAATGGGACTCGACAGCTCCGTATCTCTTATTACCGACGGACGTTTCAGCGGCGCTACACGAGGCGCGGCTGTAGGCCACGTAAGCCCCGAAGCGGCTTCGGGCGGACTTATAGGTCTTATCGAGGAGGGCGATACGGTTACTGTAGATATAGCGGGACGCGAGCTTGTGCTTCACGTTGACGACGATGTTATAGAGGAGCGCCGTAAGAACTATAAAGCTCCCGAGCAGGAGCTTTCGGGCTACATTAAGCGTTACGCTAAGCTCGTAACCTCGGGCTCCACAGGCGCGGTGTTTGAGAAGTAATAAGAAAATATTAATGAGCCAAATCGGGAAGCGAGAGCTTCCCGATTTTTATGTTATATTACACAAAATAGATATGTGAAATTTGTGCAACAATCCGAAATTAAATATGATATAATATTTTTTAGAAAATAATGAAACTTTTTTGAAGAAATTTGACACTACTAAAGTAAGAAAGAAAATTATTAAACAGG
>JAHKZS010000007.1 GCA_020626545.1 bacterium | reverse complement strand
TCTTTTTCTTCTCAGCCTTATAATCGGGGCGTATAAAGCAGTTTACCTGGCGTTTGTATCTCGTCTGCTCGAGAACGTATCCGCCGTTTGTAAAGTTCGTACTCGCGGTATTACCCTCGATAGTTTTAAAGGTTTCGGAGTTTATAACCTCGGTGACTATTCCGATATGGGTGTGAGCCGTGTGCTTGCCCGAAAAGTCGAAAATAACGAGGTCGCCTTTCTTCGTGGGCTGATTATAGCTTAGTTTTTTAGAAGCCATCCTGTTCATAACTACGCCGCAGCTAGCGACCTTTTCGCCCGAACAGAACAGTTTCGACGCGTTGAGCTTTTTAAAAAGATACCATATAAAAACTACGCACCATGGATACGCGTCGCCGCTAACCTCTCTGCCGTAAAATTCCGTGTTGAATTTTACCTTGTTGTTGCCGTTATCCTTAGTGCCTAAGTAAGTTCTCGCCTTACTTATAATTTCATTCGCGGTAATGATACCATCCCCTTACTTTGATTTTTTGTTTAAAACTTCAATCGCTTTTTTTAGGACTTCGGGCAGGGGCAGTCCCATAAGTCCGGCGTTTTCGATAATGGATATAGCCTCGTTTACGCAAAATGTGATTGTAACCGCGTCTCTTAGATAATTCGTTCCCATCTGAACGTCTAACCTGTGAGCGACTAAGATTATAATAAGCGTCATTCCTTTTCGGCAAAGACCTTTCCAGCCCGCTCGGCTTTCGAGCGCGCCGTTTTCGGTTTTTGCGGAGTTTTTAAATACTCCCGCTACCATAATTCCGCTTAAATAATCTACCACCATAAATATGATGAGCGTCATTATTCCCGTAGTCCATCCTCCGAACACTGAGGTAACAACTCCGCCCGCCGCGCCTAAACACGCGCACATCCATTCCTTAAAATTAACCATCGTTTTCTTCCTCGGGGAGCGGCGTGTTTTCGTCTATCTCGATAAAGTTCGTTCGCTTTTCGCCTTTGCCGAGGTAGACTGTTTTAGCTCTTAAGGTCATAGTTTCCTTATCGGTAATAACCATACCCTCGTCCGCGGTTAATTCTCTTAAATTTACTGTTTGTGTGTTATAAGTCATATGTTCTCCTTTGCTTTTATAGCGCTGTACACTATTAACGCAAAACGGAGAAAAATTGCATAATAATATGCAATTTCTTAAAAACTTTTTCATTTTTTTATTTTATCCCTCATATATTTTATTTGTAAAAAAGTAATTTTGTAAAAACGGGGGATAATTATGCTTACGGCTTTAACTATAGAAAACGCTGTTCCGAATAAACTTTATAAAAGACTGCTCTATAAACTGCGCGGTAATTCTATCCGCACGGTTATAAAAAGCGCTAGGGGAGTAGCTTTGCGGGATATTAGGTATATCAACCGAACGGGCTGTATAAATTGGTACGCTATCGACAGCGAGGTCGGTATCCAGCGGAATCATCTTCTCTGTAACGAGAGTATTGTTTTTCCGAAAAATATGGGGTTTAAAAGGTTCGAGAATACAAGATTTAAAATACAGCTTACATGTAATCTCGCGTTGTATGTACTCAGCAAGCTTAAAAGCGAAGTTCCCGGTCTGACGGTCGGGGTGATAGATTTATCCGGCAATTACGGGAGGTTTATTTCCGAGCTCGTGAATTACTGCCCGGATATTAGGGTTATAAGCGATAACGCCGAAAGATACGAGGAAACCTCTCAGCGAATCTTAACCGAAACGGGTATTTGCGTCAGCGTAAGCGCGAACCGTGATTATCTAAAGGACTGTCCGCTTGTAATCGCTCCCGAGAGAATCGAGGAAAATATCGCCGTATCGGGCGGAGCGATAGTGCTGACCTCGTTCGCTCCTACGGTATGCGTCCCGGGGCTTGTGTATTTCGACTACCATTTCCGTATGCCCAATATGTTCGACAAGATAAAGCCCGAGAGCTTGTCCTGCGAGTACTTCGCGGGAGCGCTTTATACTAAAGGCAGACAGTACGAGCTCGGCTCAATTGTGCCGACTACGTGTTCTAATTTCAGCTCATCCCAAACTCCTCGCTCGATTTGCGAATATCTAGCGAGAATAAATAACTCATAAAGCTGATTTAGGCTGTTAAAAAGCTTGACATAAGCCGTTAAAAATTTTATAATATCTAATGTATGTAAAAATTCAGCTGAAAGGAATTTTAAATATGACTAAAAAAATTATGCTTACCCAAGAGGGACTCGAAAATTTAGAAAGCGAACTTAAATATCTTAAAGGCGAAAAACGTAAGGAAATGGCTGAGAAAATCAAGCTCGCGCGTTCTTACGGCGACCTTTCCGAGAACAGCGAGTACGACGACGCTAAAAACGAGCAGGCTATTATGGAAGCTCGTATCCGCGACATCGAAGCTACTCTTAAAAACTACGAGCTTATTGACGAGAGCGACGATAATACCCAGCACGTCCGCCTTTCTTCTAAGGTAAAGGTTGAGATGATCGCTACAGGTTCTACTCGTGAGTTTAAAATCGTGGGCTCTAACGCTAACGAAATCAATCCCGCCGAGGGTAAAATCTCCGACGAAAGTCCTATCGGCCGCGCTTTAATCGGACACGGCGTAGGCGATGTTGTCGAGGCTGAAACTCCGAGCGGAGCTGTCGGCTTAAAGATTCTCGAAATCGGCAGATAAATTTAAGGAACAGGTAATTTATAAGGAGTGTTAAAAATGGCTGATAATCCTAATCAGATTCAGATATCAAGCGATCCCGTCAAGGCTCGTTACGATAAATTAAATATCTTAAAGGAAATGGGCAGAAATCCGTTCGAGGAAACTACTTCCGACCGCGACACTATGTGCGCCGAGATTTCCGAGCGTTTTGAGGAACTCGAAAATAAGACGGTATGTATCGCGGGCCGTGTAATGTCTAAGCGCGGTAAGGGCAAGGTCACTTTCCTTGATGTCCACGATAAAAGCGGAAAAATGCAGGTGTTCGCTAAACGCGACGACCTCGGCGACGACGAGTACGCTATCCTTAAACGTTGGGATATCGGCGATATCGTAGAGGTAAAGGGCTTTGTGTTTAAAACTCAGATGGGCGAGATTAGTATCCACGCCGAGAAAGTAAAGCTTCTCTCTAAATCGCTCCAGCCTCTCCCCGAGAAGTATCACGGACTTACAAATACAGACTTGCGTTACCGCCAGAGATACACCGACCTAATTATGAACCCCGAGGTAAAGGATACCTTCATTAAGCGTTCTCAGATTATCAGCTCTATCCGACGCTTCCTCGACGAGCAGGGCTTTATGGAGGTAGAAACTCCGATGCTCGTGGCTAACGCCGGAGGCGCGGCGGCAAGACCGTTCTTTACGCATTTTAACGCGCTTGACGAGGACTTAAAACTTAGAATTTCTCTCGAGCTTTACTTAAAAAGATTAATCGTAGGCGGACTCGAGAAGGTTTATGAAATCGGACGAGTTTTCCGTAACGAAGGCGTAGATACCCGCCACAATCCTGAGTTCACTCTCATGGAGCTCTACCAGGCTTACACTGATTACCACGGTATGATGGACTTAACCGAGAAGCTCTACCGCCACGTAGCTCAGGAGGTTTTAGGAACAACTACTATCACCTATAACGGCGTAGAGATGGATTTAGGCAAGCCGTTCGAGCGTATTACAATGCTCGACGCTGTTAAGAAGTATTCGGGCGTTGACTTTAACGAGATTAATTCCGACGACGAAGCTAAGGCTGTCGCTAAGGAAAAGGGCGTAGAGTTCGAGGCTCATCATAAAAAGGGCGATATCTTAAACCTCTTCTTCGAGGAGTTCGCCGAGGAGCATATGATTCAGCCGACATTCGTAATGGATCACCCGATCGAGATTTCTCCGCTTACTAAGAAGAAGCCCGAGGATCCGAACTACGTTGAGCGTTTCGAGTTCTTTATGAACGGTTGGGAAATGGCTAACGCTTATTCCGAGCTCAACGATCCTATCGACCAGCGCGAGCGCTTTAAGGCTCAGGAGGAGCTCTTAGCCGCGGGCGACGAGGAAGCTAATACAACCGACGAGGACTTCTTAAACGCTCTCGAAATCGGTATGGCTCCGACAGGCGGTATCGGCTACGGCATCGACCGTATGGTAATGCTCCTTACTGATTCCCCCGCAATCCGCGACGTATTACTCTTCCCGACAATGAAGTCCCTCGATAAGTAAT
>JAHKZS010000049.1 GCA_020626545.1 bacterium | reverse complement strand
GAATCCGGCTATAGACGACAACCTAAGGCTTCCGCTCATAATATCGCCGATAAGATTTCCTATCGCGAACGCTATACAACCCGGTATTCCGAAAAACACTCCGTAAACAGGCTTAAACAGCATAACAGGACGGATATCCGTAAAGCCCGGGATTACGTTCATAACCTTAAAAGGAATGGCGATAATTAGATATACCAGTACAAGAATCGCGGTTAAAAGGCACAGCCTTACGGGATTTGGAAGATTAAGATTTTTCAGCATTCTTTATCCCCCTTTTCCCCTTAAACTCTACAATCTCGATAATACTTCCCAATACTATCAGCACCGCGCCCGCTATCTGGAACGGAGTAGGAATAGCGCGGTCGATTAAAGTTTCGGGCAATACAACTCCCCATACCAGAGAGAATACAATTTCGAGTGTGTATATAATAGTAGCCTCAGCCGCCGTAGCGCGTTTTTGGGCGAAGATATTGAGCGTTTGGGCAAACGCTATAATAAAATAAGCGTGTATAAAAAGGCTCGCTACTATTGTACGCGACCAGGGAATTGCCGAGAAAGTCTCGGGTTGCAGTACAAACCAAATTATAAAGCTGAAAACCGCTACGAATACGGAAACAAAAGCGGACAGCGGGATTGAATCGTGTTCTTTAGCAAAGTCGTTGAGCTTAACGATAAATACAGCTCGGACTATACATCCCAAGAACATTAAAAGCAGTCCTACGGGATGGATACTCTTTATACTACCGCCCAGCGCGCAGGATATTCCCGCCAGCACCAGCACAACCGATACCCAGGTCTTTGGGTTCACGGATTTTCTCAAGGTAATGAGAACTACGGGCAGCACAACCACCGTCATAGAAAAGGTAAAAGCTCCCGTGGAAACGTCAAAGAAATTAAGCCCGTAAAGATACAGTACGTTATAACCGCAGTTAAGAGCGCCTAAAAGCATACACCGCAGTATAATCTTCTTGCCCGACTTAGTTATCTCATTCTTAATACGCTTAAAAAAGCAGGCGAGTAAAACAACCGAAGCAATCGCGTTACAGATAAAGGTTGTCGCGAAGGGCAACACATTATTGGGAATACACGCGAAAATTACGACCTCGGTCGACCAACAAAGCGTTACACAAATAAGACAAATATTTGCCTGAAGTCTATTCATATCCACCCGCCTTTCCGCTATCAGAATTTAATCTCTTACATAGTTTTAAACAGATATTTTACAGTCTGTTCGTTAGGTATTACAACTCCTCTGAGAAGCTTATCCATAAGCATAGGCGCGAGAGCTGTCGCTCTGGGCGAACCTGAACCGCAGGTCAATACAACATTAAACGCTAATAAAAGTCCGAGTTTCTGAAAATACTCTTTAAGCTGTTCGGGGTCGGAAATACCCGTGTATTTCATAAAGAACATATTTCCAACCTTGAAGATTAAATCAGGGGACATACCTACGCTGTACTCGATAGCGCCTTTCTCCCTGCCCTGCGGAGCTGAAATCATATCTCGGTAAGCGGCTACAAGGTCGCACACAGGCGGTCCCATCGAGATACCGGGCATATCAATCAATACCAGCTCGCCGTCATGAATCATAACATTACCGGGGTGAAAATCGCCGTGGATAACAGTATTCGCTTCGGGAATTTCGTCCACGATACCGTGTAAAAGCGCAATCTCCTCGTCGGAACACCACTCGCCGAGGTTATCAACAAGATGATGATATACAGTCTGAACACGGTCTATACTGCCGTCGGGCATTTCGGTCGTGTGGAGAGTTTTAGCGAGCTCGACAAAGCTGTCGGTATATTCCTCGAGCTTTTCGGGATTATCCCTCATAGCGTGTCCTAAAGTATCCGATTTAAGCATTTCGAACACTACGCCGTAACAATCGCCGACCTTAACCATATCGTAAGCGATAACGGACGGAATACCGTTCATAAACGCTGTGCGAGCGTAATTACGCTCGCGGTCGATTTCTTCCAAACCGACCTTAGACTTATAGACCTTAACTATAGTGTCCTCGTCGAGCCGATAAACAGCGCCGTTTCCGCCCTCGCCTATCTTCTCGCGGCCCTCGACGGAAATCTCACGCAGAGCCTTTTTTACATTTAGGATAGAAGTAAATCCCGTAACCTCAAGAATCTCATAGACAGAGTTTGTGACATTTAATATACTAACCTCGCCGACAGACTTCGTAAGCTTTAAAAGTACACGAAGTCCCGCGCTGGAGATATACTCAAGTTCGGACGCGTCAATCTCGTTAGGCTTTACCGCCATAATCTCTTTCTCGAACTCAGCCGCGTTGTTCGAGTCAATCTTACCTTTTATTTTATACATAAGTTCCTCCCAATAATTATTACATCATACAAATAATTATTTTACCATACTTTACGTATTAAAAACAATACTAAAAGCAACTTTTTTTGTGACAATCTACTCATTAAAAAACGCGGAAGCTAAATACCTCCGCGCTTTTCTTATCTAAGTTTTATTTAACCTTTACCTTACACTTTAAGGTAATTCCGTTAGTCTTTACGGTAATAGTAGTACTGCCCTTTTTCTTAGCCTTTACAACGCCCTTTTTAGAAACGGACGCTGTCTTTTTAGATTTCGATTTAAACTTAGCCTTGCCTACTCCGCCTTTTACCTTCAGCTTAAAGGTATTGCCCTTATTAACAGTACGCTTGGTAATATTCAGCGAGGGCTTTTTAACCGTGAGCTTAAACGAAGTTTTCGTCTCGGAATTGGAAACGGTGATAGTAGTCGTTCCCTTTTTCAAGGCGGTTATCTTACCGTTCTTGCTGATTTTAGCTGCCTTAGTATTACTGCTCGTAAAGGTTGCGCTGTGGTCGTAGGTATTCTTAAAGCTGTACTTTAGATCAGCTGTCTGTTTAAGATACATATTCTTAGGCGCTTTAGTAAGGCTTATACTCGGAGTCGGGCGCTTGTCGGGAGTATCCTTACCGCCGAGAAGCCTGAGCTTTACGTAACGCTGGTAGTTGCTCACGGGTTCGTCGTCGGATTTTCTCCATTCGCTGTTCTCGAACCAACGCACGCCCGCGTCAACAACCTCGAACTCACTGCCCGGGGCAAAGAGCAGTTCATACTCGAAATCGGAGTGCATAGCCGCGATTAAGCCCGCGGGGATTTTATCGAGAGCTGATTTTTCGGCGTAGATAATACACATAACGCCCTCGCCCTTGCTGTAGAAATCATTAGCGACATTCGGGGACAGAGAAGTGCTGACGTATTCGGGATGTTTAAAAGTTGTGCCGACCTTTTCTCTAAGGCTTTTAATCGTATTATTTTCGCCCGCGATCAATCTCGAAGCGTACGGCTCGGCTCCGCTGTAGAGAACTAAGCTGTCGGAGTTTTTATGGCGGGCGAGCTCTGTATTACAGGCGTGATTGAGCATAGAAATCATCGGCTCGAAATCTTTACCGTAATCGACGAGAGCCTTTTGGTAGAAGTTGCTTCCGTCGTAGGTTACGCCGTCCATCGCCATATAATAATCTTCGCTCTGGTAAGCTCCCATAGCTGTCTCGTCGGAAGCTTCGTTATAATTATCGACGATATACTGATTGTTTTTCAGGTAATTTTTACGCCATTGGTCGTAGGTTTTCGGGGTAATTCTGTAATAGCCGCTGTCGTCAAAGCCTGTGTATTTAACGCCGCTGTCGGAAGTTACGTTAACCTTAACTTTAAAGTAAGAGGTTCCTACCGCCGCGGTTACGTAAGTAGTACCCTTTTTAAGTCCTGTAATTTTACCGCTTTCGGAAACCGAAGCGATTCTGTCGTTATTGGACGTATAAACTACGTCGGATTTATCCGCGCCCTTTATAGTAAAGTCCGCGGTTTCTTTGCCCTTTAATGTTACGGATTCGATATTCTGAGACGGCTTTTCGGTAAACACGCCTATATTGTGCTTGGAAGCGTAGTCCTTTACCTCAGCGCTTACGTTGCCGATAAGATACATTCCGTCCTTAAACTTTAAATCCTCGTATTCTTCTTCGTAGCTGATAAAGTATTCTAAAGCTTCTTTGCCGATAGTTTTTAGGCTCTCGGGGATAGATAACTCAAGCGCCGTATTGTTGAGCGCGAAAGCTCTCGGAGCGATTTCCTCAACGCCGTCGGGGATTTTAAACTCGGTATCGTCGGATTTAGGATAGCAGAGAAGCGTTTTTCCGTCGGCGGAATAGAGAACTCCGTCTACCGCCTTATAAGCTTCGTCAACGTCGAACTTAATTCCCGAGCTGATAAACGCGTCGGGGTTAAAGGCTTTAAGTGTATCGGGGATTTTAACCGTAACAGGTTCTTCGGCGCAGGCTAAGAAAGCCATATCGCCGATTTCCTCGACAGAGCCGAGGTCAATACTTTTAATCCCTGAATTATTAGCGAAAGAGTATTCGCCCAGCTTTTTTACCGAATCGGGAACGGTAATGGTTTTCAAGCTCGACTGATAAAAAGCGTAATCGCCGATTGTCTTTAGGGAATCGGGCATTTTAACCTCGGAAACATAATTCGAGCCGTAAAAAGCGCAGGGCGCGACAGCTTCGGTTTTATTCGCGATAGTGTAAGTATAGCCGGCTTCGTCATCAGAAGCGTCGGCCGAACCCTTATCCTGAGGGTAATACACGAGCGTTTTCTTATCTTTAGTATAAACAACTCCGTCGTCGCAGATATACTTTGAGTTTGTTTCTTTTAAAGAATATTTATCGGTCGAGACAGCGGCGAACGCTCCGTTCTCGAGGGTTACATTATCTGGAAGCTCAACGTTAGTTACTCTCGTTTCCGAGAACGCGAGCTTGCCGACTTTTTTAAGGTTATCGGAGAATCTCAATTCTTCGATTGTATCGTTATTTTTCGAGAAAGCTCCCTCGCCTATTATAGCGCCGTTATAGTCTATCGAAGAAAAACCGCAATTACTGAACGCGTATTTTCCGATTCGGTTAAGCGTACTCGGGAAAGAGTCGATATCGAGGGCTTCGCATTTTGTAAAAGCATAGTCGCCGACAGTTTCGAGGTCTTTTGGAAGCGCGATATTGCGCAGGGATTTACAGCCGTAAAACAGCCTTTCGGGGATAGTTTTAATCTTGTTATTCATAATAACGTTCGTAACGCCCGAAAAGGCGAACGCGTATTCACCAACGCTCTCGAGATTTTTCGGGAATCCGAACGCGGTAAGTTTTTCGTCGAAGAAGAACGCGCCGTCGCCGATTGAGCTGACGTTCTTACTTAGATTAACCTCGTTTAAAGAGGAGCACATCGAGAACGCGCCCTTGCCTATAGAGCCGACCTGTCCGCCGAATGAAGCTTTAGCCAAATGGGAACAGTCCTCAAAGGCGTATTCGCCTATGCTCTCGAGGTCAGACTCACAGCTAACGGACTCCATTTTAAGATTACCCTTAAACGCTTCGTCACCGATAGCGGTAACCTGATAACCGTTTTCGAGGTCGCCGGGGATATACAGGAAAACGTCGTCTAAGTCAGTACCCGTTACAGTCGCGTTATTATCTTCGCCGAGCTTAAAGTAGAAGCCGTTCTCGTAGTAATCGTCCGAAACGGCGCCCGCCGGAATTGCCGCGCTGAAAACAGACGCCGCGATAATAGCTGTCAGTACAATAGATATAAATCTTTTCATTTAATCACCTCAATGTTTATTTTCACATATTACAAGGAAACGGTCGAAACCGCCTTTGTTGTTGGAAACGCAGGTCATAAGGGTAAGAAGCTTTTTACCCTTTTTAATATAAAAATCCTCGGATTGTTTATCGGTTATAATCTTCGTATCAATTACATTGTACTTTACCGTTTGCCAGTAATTTTTAACCTTTATCTCGTCGCCGACGCTCATTTGGCGCAGGTTATCGAAGAAAACCCGTCCTCTATAGCCTGTATGTCCGGCGATACAACAGTTAGTATCCTCCATATTAACGGGCAGGGATGTATTGCACATATGCGCCGCGCCGATACTCATAAGGCTGTTATTGGCGCCGAGGTAAATCGGAAGCGACATATTTATAGCGGGCGCGGAGATATATCCGAACACTCCGTTAGTCACGCCGTATTTGCCGAGGTTGAGCGCGGCTTTACTGTAGTCGCTGGTATCAACGGTGCCCTGGTTATCGAGCAGGCTCTTGTTATATTTTACCGAAGCTTTTTTAAGCGCCTTAACGTCTACGTTCATAGCCGAAGAAGCTGAGCCTTTCCGCTTAGGTTTAGGCGTATTCTTTTTCTTATTATTTACCGCTTTATAAGTTTTGTCGAACTCCTCGATTATACTTTTAGCTTCCATTTTTCCGAGTTCAACCGAAACAGGCTGATACAAAACAAGCGCTATTCCCGTCACAAGAAGCAGACAGGCGAAAATTATAAGGGTTCTTTTGAGAATTTTATTCATACCTCTCCCCCTTTTTCCCGCCGCGTTTTACGACGAATACGACGATAAGAATTACCGCCAGTACAAATCCGCCGATTATACCCGCCATAACGGGAACGGTGAGTTTATAACCGAAGAAGAAAAATCCGTCCTCGAAGATATTCACGGCGCTCGTGGAGCTTACGGAATTTTCCGGCTCGTTCTTAGAGTAAGGAACCCGCTTTCCGCGGACTAAGAGCCTGTGGGTATTAATCGTGTACGGAGTACAGGTCAGAAGCGTAACGTAGTCCTTACCCTTTTCGATATACATATCCTTAACTACGCTCGGGAGCACGACTTTAATCTGGTCAACCTCGTATTTCAGGGTGCGATCTAATACGTGGATATAGAAAACGTCGCCCTTCTTTAAATCGGGAAGATAGTCGAAGAACGTTTCCCCGGGGTAAGCCGAGTGAGCCGAGATAACGCTGTGGGTACTTTTACCGCCGATCGGGAAAGAAGTATTCTCGAGATGTCCCGCGCCTTTAGCGAGGGTAGCCTTTTCGGTTCCGTGGAATACGGGAAGATAGACGTCGATTTTCGGAATATCTACGTAGCAAATTACGCCGTCCTTACGGTGATTGAGCACCTTATTATAATTAGCGCCGATTTTAGCGTAAGCCTTTTCGTCGAACGGGTCGGTAAGAATTACGTTATCGGTAAGGCTCATATTATATTTTCGAGCGTCCTTTAACAGCGCTTCTATCTCTTTATCGGGCATAGCCTTACTCTCCACCAAATAATCCCCGGCGGAGTTTCTAGCGTCGATATTATTAATCACAGAGCTTACAAGCGGATAGGACAAAAGCCCTACTCCTACTATAAACACAAGTATTATAAATATAAGCGGAAGTCGTTTTTTCATATACAAATCCTTTATAAAAGTTGAAAAATAAAAGCTAATTTAGTTTCTATTTTTCAGCCTTTATACTTTTCGGCAGCCGGCATAAAGCCGACCGCCGAAGTTTAGTTTAAATATTACTTAGATGTTCTTTTTCTTAAAACGATGAACATTACGCCGGAAGCGAGGATAAGTCCGATACCTGTGAGTGTGATAGCCATTGTACCAACGTCACCGGTCTTAGGAAGCTTAACGGGAGTGTTGTAAACTGTACCGTTGTAGAGGTAGTTTGTGCTGTCCTCGGAAAGCTCTACCCAGGAGTTGTTGAGGTTGTAATTCGCGGGAGCTTCGTACTCCTTAGCCCAGTATGTGCCCTTCTTAACGTAGAGCTTGTTTGTGAGAGCTTCTTCCTTATAGAACTCAACGTTACCGTCGGCGTCGGATTTACCGTAACCGATAACAGTTTCCTTGTCGCTCTTATAGAGCTTGAACTTAGCGTCAGCGAGAGGAGTTGTACCGCCTGCTACATATTTCTTAAGCTGGGGCTTATAAGTTACAACGTCTACTGTGTCACCGCTCTCCTTAGAAACCTGGTCGGATTTATTCTTGAAATAGAGGTCGTCGTGGTTGTAGTACTTAGTTTTCTGAACAGCGCTCGCGGAAAGCTTTGTTGTATACTTAACGATGATGTTTGAGTGAGTATAGAAAGCGGCGCCGTTAAGAGTATCGAAACCGATAGCTACAGCGAATGTGTAATTAACGTTTTCGCCGTCTTTGTTAGTATCTGTGAAAGCGGTTTTCTTTTTGTAGTCTGTAATCTTAGTACCGTCCTCGTACTCAACGCTTGTGATATTAACGTCGCTCGCGGAAAGACCGCTGTCCATTACGTCGCGGATTTCATACTCGGAAAGCTTGTTTTTAGCGGAACCTGTTCTTGTAGCGGAAAGCTTGAACTCAACTGTATCGAGTGTGCCTGTAGTTGTGCTTGTAATTTCGCTGCCGTCCTCAACGATCTTCTTGTGTACGGAAGCTTCGCCCTCGGTTACCTTGCCCTCGGATTTAATATCGAGAGTAACGTTCTGATTATCAATAACTACGAGAGAGTTGCCGTAAGTAGCGTTCTTGGAGCTTAAAGCTGTGAACTTAACATAGTAAAGACCGGGGTCGAGTGTAAAGTCTTTAGTCTGTGAGGAAGCGGCGGAAGTAGTTGTCATAGTACCGCTTGAGGGATATGTTGTAGCAGTATCAGCCTCGAGAGCGTTAAAGAGAGCAACTGTGCTTGTTTCAGCCGCACTTACCTGATTCTTAACAGCGGCGGGAGCGTTATCGTTTGTGATAAGGTATGTACCGTCGTCTTTTACAGTAGCGATCTGGTAAACATTTACTGTATAGTCGGGGTATTCGAGCTTTACGGTAAGAGTGTGTGACGCCGCGCTTACAGCGAACGGAATCATTGATAAGATAAAGAGTACAGCGAGTAAAACTGCTGAAATCTTCTTAGTAGTTTTCATTTTTCATAATCTCCTTTTAATTATTTTAAGCTCTTAAATGAGCGAGTTTCTTTTTTCTTGGGCGTTTAATTACAAAATAAACAAGTAAACTAAGTCCCGATAAACAGATAAACAGCAAGCCTGTCTTAACTACGGCTAAAACTCCGTCGCCCGCGGTTTTCGGGTTTCTGAGATGGCCGTTTAAGTAGCTGTAGGTTCTGGTTAAATCATTCGAGTTATCGAAACAGAAGTAGTTTACAACACGGTTAAGACGATAGTTACTATCGCCCGTGGATTTTTCGAGCAGCGCGTAATACTGGTAAGAGGGGCTGTCCGAATTATAACTGTTGTTGTTATAAACAGGAAGTCCGCTTACAGTTACCTTACCGTCGGTATCAGTTACGTAATCGTCCACTACTGTACCCGTAGAGGTTACGGTATCGTAGGACGAGTTAGCGTCGGCGGTTGCCTTACTAACCTTATAAACGGTAAACGTTACGTCCTTAAGCTTTCCGCCCGCCTGGTTGCTCTTGTTAATTACAACCGAGCCTGTCTTAACTATGTTGTTAAAGGTAGGCGGTGTGGACGCGGAAGTTGTACCGCTGTAGCTTACCGCCGCGGAAAGATTGCTTCCGCTCTTGGTAACATTAACTGTTACATCGTACGACTTAGTATCGTAAGTAATCATACCGTCGCCCGACTGCTGTTTTTCCTTAATAGTATAGGAGTGAGTTCCTACGTCTGTATAGGTTATCGCGTCGAAAGACGCTTCCTTAGAGGAACCGCTAACGGACTTAGTCTGAATAATAGAAGTACCTCTGTAAAGCTCGAACTCAAACGAACCGTCGGTAAAGCTTACGTCATTACCCTTATCGTCCTTAAAGGACTTCTTAGCCTTGATAACAGCCGTGGTGCTGTCGGGGCCTTTTTCGGTATTAACGAAGCTTACGGTTTTACCCGCCGAGGTAATTGTACCCGTATAGACATTACTGTCGTTCGTATACTTAGCGGGTACGGTTTCGGTTACCTTGTAATCAGCGCCTATCGGGATACCCTCGATAGTAACGGTTCTGCCGTGTTTCAGAGTAACGGTTGAGCCGCTGCCCGAGTTACCGTCGGTATCTGTATAGGCGAGGTCATAGGTCTTAAAGCCGCCGCCGTCCTTTAGGTCGATTTCGACCGTAGCGTCAAAGGTATCGTTTTTAAGCTCCGAGGTCGAGGTAATATCGTTGCCCTTATAATCCTTTACTGTTTTAGTAATGGAGAGCGGAGCGGTTTTTACCGAGTTCTCAAAGCTGTACTGAAGCTCCGCGTAGTCGCCGACATCAGCTCCCGCGGTAGAGTCAATAAGCGGATAGTTTTTAGTCCTCATAGCGTAGGTCTGTTTATCCGCGCCCGAAAGCGAGCTTGTCGAACCGAGAACGGTGTTGTTATTTACAACATCCTTAACAGTCCACGCGGTATCGTAGCTGAGCTTATTAGAGGAGTCGTAAGCCTCCTTAACGTAAACGTTCGCTCCCGAGGTAAACTTGTTCGGGAAGTCGGCGGACTGTTTATCCTTAAGCTCGAATACACCGCTTGAGGCGTCGGTCTTTAGACCGTCTGTAATACCGCTTACCGAATCGGTGAGCGAGTACTCTGTATCCGTTTTAGCGGTATCGTTCTGGTACGCCGTAAAGTCGAACTTTTCGTCTGAAACAAGCGACTTAAATCTTGAAGAAGAAGCTAAACCGCTGTTTACATCGGCGGTATCTACGGTTTTATCGACGAGAACGTTGTTCTCGGGGAGAGTCAGCGAGAAAGACATTTTACAGTTACTCTCGAACATACCTCTCTCCATATAGAAAATGGACATCGTGTAGGTCTGGGAATAGTCGAACGTAAAGTCAGTCTTTTGCTCTCCTATACCGTAGGCGTTATTCGCCGTGGATGTACAGGTCGCGACGGAACCGTTGGTCGATTTCGGAACGAAGCTGATTTTACCCTCGGCTTTTTTATGGTTACCGCCGAGGTCGAGTACAAGCTTCGAGTTTCCGTTTCTGTCGGTAATATAAACCCAAAGGTCGTCGTCTCCCGAGTAGTTGAACTCAACAGGCTTATTATCGTCGTCGTAACCGCCGCTCGGTACTCTGAACTTCATATCCATTCTGATACCGAAGCCGTAGTCGAGCGCTTCATTACCCGGAGAAGCCTTACCCGCGTCGCTGGGTTTTGAATCCCAGTTCTTAACGCTTAAAGACGAGGAAGATATACCCGCGTCCGAGGGAGCGTCAGTCCACTGGTGAACGCTTCTGTCATTTCCGAGCCAATAAGCGCAATTCGTATTGCGTAAGTCAACGTTAGCGGTCTGGTTATTACCGTTCTGACTGAAGATACAGTGCGTAGCTCCCGCGGGAACCGCTACACGTACATTAGAAGTGCCGTCGTAGCTCTGCATTGTATATCCCGGCCAGCCGTTACCGACAGCGCCGCTGTCGTTAAAGAAATAACACTTAGTATCGCCGTCAGACCAGCCCACATTATCCTTACTGAGATAAACGTACTTAGTCGAGCCCTCAAGCGAGTAAGCGCCCCAGCTTAAGTCGGAAATATCACCGGTCTGGTTCATACCGCCGCTTGTACCGTTGCTGAGAATAAACTTAGTCGCTCCGTCGGGAATCTTAATCCTGCGGTTATCACCGCCCTCGAAGTAAGCTTCCATCTTAGTTCCGGGGAAAGAGTTTCCGACAGCGTTACCGCTGTTATCGAAGAAGTAACAGTAAATATCGCTCCAGCCGGTATCGCCCTTGCTCGCGTAAATATAACGAGTGTTATAGGCGGAAGTTCTGCTGTCGCCGTTACTCTTACGGTTATTAAACGGGAAAATACCGTAGTACTTATTATTCTTATAAGCAGTACCCGTCTCGTTATAAACGTCGTCGGGGTTCATAAAGTATTTAAGTCCGTCCTCTACGCCGTAGGTTTTACCCGCGCCGTAGTTTACCTTAGTCGGTTTAACTAAATCGTTAGTACCGCCGGCTCCCGTAGAAGCCCAGGTAAAGTAAACGTTATCGGTAGCGTCGTTGGAGTTAAACTCGTAGTAGGTAGTTTTACCCGTACCGCCCTTACTCTTAGTCGTTCTGAACGGGAAGAAGCTGTCTACAGTTCTCACCTTATTTCCTAAAGCCGACGCGTTAAAGTAAGGCGCGGGCAGAGAGGATGTCGCCATAAGGTTAGAATTAGTAAGACTGTTCTGCATAAGGTTCGGATAGCTCTGGTGCAGATTACTAAGTCCGTTCGAGTTATTAGCCGCGTAATTGAATCGGTTAACCTGCGGAGTGATAAAGGAATTAAAGATATTATCCTTAGTAACGCCGCTCAAACTTGTAACGCCGTTGTGAGTGCTTGAGTCATAAGAACCGTTCGTATTACAGTAGTTACCGAAATACAGAGGCTTAGACCAAGCGGAGTTACTTCCCGCGATAGAGCTGATAGTAGAGTTTAAGCTCTTAAACGGATACCAGTCGTCAGACGAGCCGTTAAAGCCCGTACCGGATTGGTCGGCGTTGAGCCAGCCCTTAGAAATCTCGGTATCGCTGAGATAATCGAAATAAGTAGCGTTGTTCCAGTAGATGTCGCTTCGGGTATTTCCGATAGTATTTACGGTATAGTCGGCGCCGCTCGAGGCGCTTGTCTTAACGGTTTTAACCTTAGCCGCCTTAACAGGCTCGCTCGGAAGCGTCAGGCTCGTAAATACAGTCGCCGCGATTAAACCCGAGAGAACTACAGAACCGAATTTTACGAAAAAGCTTGTACCCTTTGCTAAATGATTTAAATTTCTCATATAGCGTATTTCCTTTCCGCGAGAGCGTGCATTTCCCGCATATTTTCTTTCCGAATAAAAACATTCGGATACAGCCATGCACGTGACCGAGAGTGCGATTAAACGCAATTATTCCACTATGAATTATACTATTATATAAATTCCCTGTCAATTACTTTGACAAAATTGTAAACCGTTCGTCACGATTGTTTAACAATTGACAATGGACAATGGACAATGGACAATGGACAATTACACTACATCCTACATCCTATATCCTAATCTTTAATAAATAGTAGGGAACGGTCTCCGTGCCGTTCCGAGCCGAGTTCACTGTTAACGGCGAGTTTTCCTTTTGCGATAGCAAAACGGTAGACGTGTACCGTTTCGCCTTTGGCGAAAGGATAGTGCAAATACGTTAATATAGATGCCTCGGAACACCGCAGAGGGTGTTCCCTACGGTGTTAAGGTAACATTGATATTATTTAAAGTAATGTCCAGCCCAAAATATAGTCGTCTGTCTCGCGCTAAGAGCGCGCTCGCCATACTCCTTATTTTGCGCAGCGCTTTTGCTCCCTTTATCCGCCGCAGGCGGCGGTCGCAACGCTACCTTTGCCCTTTGCCCTTAGCCCTTTGCCCTTAGCCCTTTGCCCTTAGCCCTTAGCCCTTAGCCCTAAAATAAAAAAGCCGGGCAAGCAAAACGCTCACCCGCTATACTATTATAAACCCTGTTTTAAAACATTTAAATTATCCGTCATAACCGAAACGTAGGACGACTTGGAATCGGTTTTCGACTGCATTGAATCCAGGGTTAAGATTTTCTGATTTTTCGATTTCGTATTGGATATAATCGTTTCGGCGATTTTGCCGTCGGAAGTTTCTATCTTAAAAACCGCCTTTAGATTATTTTTATCCACCTTATCTGCGAGGAACGCTATCGTGTTAAAGCTCGCCTCGGTCTCGGCGGAGCAACCCTTAAACGCCGCGTAATACTTTATTCCGTAATCCTCCGCGAGATACATAAACGGAAATCTGTCGCCGAAAACCACGGTTTTCTTATCGGAAGCTTTTACCGCTTTTTCGTAAGATTTATCGAGGGTATCGAGCTTTTTCGAATACGCCGAGGCGTTTTTCTCGTAGGTCTTTTTATTAGCGGAATCTATTTTACCGAGCTTTTCGGAGATACGCGCGCAGAGAACTTTCGCGTTTTTAAGCGAGAGCCAGATATGCTCGTCGGTTTCGGGGGAATCGTTGCCGGATTTCTCGGGTTCCATACCCTCGACAGCCTTTTCTTCCTTAGCCGAATCGCCCAGCACATCGAGCAGGTTTATAACGGTCATATCCTTATTGACCTTTTCCTTTAGAGCGTCGTCCACCCAGCTGTCGGATTCACCGCCGACATAGATAAACACATCGCAGCTCGAGATTTTAACAATATCCTCGGCGGAGGGCTGGAAGCTGTGCATATCAACTCCGTCGTCAACGAGCGGATTCACGTCGGCTTTACCGCCCGCTATCTCCTTAGTCCAATCGTAAATCGGGAAAATCGTAGTCACTATATTCAGCTTGTTTCCTTTATCCGATTTCGCGGAACATCCCGACGCCGCGGTCACGAGTATCAGCGCGCTCAGACATATTAAAAGAATTCTTTTCATTCTTTACAATCCTTACAAATTCCGTACAGCACGGTTTTTTCCTTATCAATATCGAACAACTCGTTGTCGGATATATCTTTTATAATATTCTCGGCGACGGCGCAGTTCATATGGTAAGTTTTTCCGCATTTTTTACAGCTTAAATGCAGGCAGTCGTGACACTTTTCCTCGTCAACATACTGATAAATAACCTCTCTGGAGCCGTTAGCCGCTACACGCCTGAGCTTGCCCTCGGCTTCCATATCGGACAGGTTGCGGTAAACCGCGCTTTTGCTGATTTTATCGCACAGCGCCTCGGCGATTCGGTTCGCCGACAGGCTCTCGTCGGTATGACGCGAGAGATATTCGGTCAGAAGCTTTCGCTGTTTTGTAATATATTTAGGCATATTTTCACCTCAATTTGCGACTCGTTCGCAAATTAGTATAGCACAGTAAATTATGTAAGTCAACAGGAGGATAGTTG
>JAHKZS010000048.1 GCA_020626545.1 bacterium | reverse complement strand
AATTACGCACTCCGTATTAAACTCAGGCGCCTCGTAACGATCGAAAATAAACTCAAATTTTTTCTGGCGGTCGGTTGTAATAACCCGCGCGTTCTTGCCGATTTGCTTTAGAGCGTGGGCTAAGGCGAAAGCGCTTCCGATACAGTCGCCGTCGGGGTAGTTGTGAGTTAAAATGTCGAAGTTATTATGTTGTAAAATAAAGCTTGCAACTTCTTTAAGAGTCATTTTCCTCGTCCTTAATATCTAAATCGTTTAAAATTCTTGAAATATTCGCGCTGTACTCAATACTGTCGCTGGCGGTAAAGATAAGCTCGGGAACGTGACGGAGCTTCAGCCTGTGGCCGAGCTCACGCCTGATAAATCCCTTAGCGCTGTCTAAGCCTTTGCAGGCAAGCTTACAACGCTCCATTCCCTCTATCGCGCTGACATAAACCGTACAGTACGACAAATCGTTGGTGACGTCTACTCTTATAATCGAGATAAACGCGTCTTTAACCCGGGGATCCTTGAGCTCACGGAAAATCGCCGTAAGCTCTCTTTTTATATCTTCTGTAGTTCTTTCAATCTTATGTCCCATTTTTAATTCTCCACGTCAAGCATTGAATTCCCTATATAAAATATGATATCCCTCGTATATTTCGTAGTCTATGAGGTTTTGGATATATGGGGAACGTTCAGCTATGCAGATTATGATAAACCTAGCAACTTATAACCTGAAACAGCTTAATCTCTATACTCCTCGATTTCATAAACCTCGAAGATATCTCCCTCTTTAAGGTCGCTGAATTTTTCGAGACAGATACCGCACTCGTAGCCCTCGGCTACTTCCTTAACGGAATCCTTAAACCTCTGGAGAGAAGCCACGTTGTCGTCGGCGATAATAATACCGTCGCGCACTACGCGCACCATACCGTTTCTGGTGATTTTACCTTTCTTAACATACGAACCCGCGACAGTACCTACGCTCTTAATCTTGATAACGTTTCTGACCTCGGCTGTTCCGAGCTCAACTTCTCTTGTCTTAGGAGCGAGCATACCCTTCATCGCGCTCTCGATTTCTTCGATACAATCGTAAATTACACGATACATACGCATATCTACGCCGTCGCGCTCGGCGCTGTTCTGAGCGTTCGCGTCGGGACGAACGTTAAATCCTACGATAATAGCGTTGGAAGCGTTAGCGAGCATAACGTCGCTTTCGTTAACCGCGCCTACCGCGCCGTGAATTACGTTTACACGAACTTCGTCGTTAGTTAATTTCTCTAAGCTCTGGCGTACCGCCTCAACCGAACCCTGTACGTCGGCTTTAACAATAATTTTAAGCTCTTTCATCTCGCCCTGCTTCATCTGGTCGAACAGGTTGTCGAGAGTAACCTTGGTCTGAGCGTTGAAGATTTCTTCCTTGCGCTCGTCTTTACGCTGCTGAACGAGCTGACGCGCGAGGTGTTCATTTGTAACGGAGTTGAATATATCTCCGCCTACGGGAACTTCGTCGAGACCTGTAATCTCTACGGGAACTGACGGGCCCGCGGATTTAACAGCTTCACCCTTATCGTTAGTCATAGCGCGGACACGTCCTAAACATGTACCCGCTACTACGATATCGCCCGCGTGGAGAGTACCGTTCTGTACGAGCACGGTAGCGATAGGGCCTCTGCCCTTATCAAGACGGGCCTCGATAACAATACCTTTAGCGGCTCTGTCGGGATTAGCTTTAAGCTCTTTCATCTCGGCTACGAGAAGAACGTTCTCGAGCAAGTCGTCGAGACCTTCTTTAGTTTTTGCCGAAACAGGCACACATATTACATCGCCGCCCCATTCCTCAGGAATAAGCTCGTATTCTGTGAGCTGCTGTTTAACCTGCTCGGGATTAGCGCCCGGTTTATCCATTTTGTTAATAGCTACGATTATAGTAACTCCCGCCGCCTTGGCGTGGTTAATAGCTTCGACAGTCTGAGGCATAATACCGTCGTCCGCCGCTACAACGAGGATAGCGATATCTGTAGCCTGAGCGCCTCGGGCTCTCATTGTTGTAAACGCTTCGTGTCCGGGTGTATCGAGGAAAGTAATCGGCTGGTCGTTTACGATAGTTCTGTACGCGCCGATGTGCTGGGTAATACCGCCAGCTTCGCCTTCGGTTACGTTGGCGTGGCGGATAGCGTCGAGGATAGAAGTCTTACCGTGGTCAACGTGTCCCATAACTACTACTACGGGAGCGCGGCTCTCGAGGTTAGCCTCGTCGTCCTCGCTGTCGTCGATAATTTTTTCTTCGATAGTAACGACAACTTCTTTCTCGACCTTAGCGTTAAACTCCATAGCGATAAGCTCTGCTGTGTCGAAATCTACGGTGTCGTTAGCGGTAATCATCGAGCCCATCATAAACGCTTTCTTAACTACCTCGGCTACCGTAGCCTTAAGGCGTGACGCGAGTTCGGAAACAACGATTTCGTCGGGAACTGTGATTGTGATAGAGCGTTCCTTACGCTGTTTCTCGATACGAGCGAGTCTCTGAGCTTCGGTCTCACGCTTACCGCCTCTGCGCTGACGCTGTTTGCGCGCGCGGTTTGTAAATTTCTGTTTTTTACTTGTATCCTGATTACGACGGAGCTTGTCGTTAGCCATATCGTCGTACTTCTGGTTGTATTTTTCTACGTCAACGTTGCTCTGGCGTGTGTCGATAACACGGCGGTTGGAACGGTGGTCGGTTCCTTCTTCTTCGATAGTATTAACTACCTCTACCTTCTGAGCCTTGCCCTTAGGTGTTTTAGTCTTGGAAGCGGATTTCTTTGTATCTTTCTTCTCAGGATTTTCAATCGGAATTTCCTTACGCTTCGGCTTTTCTTCCTTAGCTTCTTCCTCAATCTGCTTCTCGTGTTCTTCTACCGCCTTATCTCTAACGGCAAAGTAATCATTAAAGTTCTCCAGGGCGTTTTCTGTAGTCATAACGTCGAAGATTACGTTTAGTTCCTCGACTTCCAAAGAGGTCATAGACTTCTTATTAACGCCGCATTTTTCCGAAAGAATCTCCGTAATTTTCTTACTTTTTACGTTAAAATCATCCGCAACTTCTTTTACCTTATATTTTATCATAGACATTTACCTCCTGATTCTCATTACTGATAAGCTGAGTAAGCTTCTTTGAAAAGCCCTCGTCCAGCACGGCAACTACCGCGCAGAATCTTCCGAGAGCCGCCGAAAGCTCATCGCGTGAGCGGTTAAGCTTCATACACTCGACGTTGTAAGCCGAGCAGGCTTTCTTCAGCTTTTTTTCTGTGTTTGAAGATATGTCGTTTGAAACTATTACGAGCTTAGCTTTACCGTTTGCCGCTTCGTCAACAACGGCGTCGTTTCCTACGGTGAGCTTTCCTGCCCGTCTGCACAAACCGAGAAAATTAAGAATTTTATCATTCAAAATTTTTCAGCTCCTCTTTTATGCCTTCAAATATACTGTCGGGAATCTTTGCCTGAAAAGCTCGCTCAAAGCGTCTTGCCTTAACGGCTTTTTCGAGACATTCCGAGTTCTTACATACATATGCTCCGCGTCCCGCTTTTTTCCCGGATAAATCGAGGCTTACTCCGCCTTTTTCGATTACTTCTCCGTTTTCGTCCTTGGTATCGGGAGCTTTTACAACACGAGCGAGGTCGCGTTTCGGTTTCATCTCGCCGCAACCTAAGCATTTACGCATCGGGATTTTTTTCTGTTTCAAACGAATTACTCCTCAGCCTCAGCTTCATCGTTGTCCTCATCCTCGTCTTCGCCGTAGAAGCCTGATTCGGGACGGATATCAATTTTCCAGCCTGTAAGACGTGCGGCGAGGCGCGCGTTCTGGCCCTTGTTACCGATAGCGAGTGAAAGCTGGCCGTCGGGAACGGTTACCTTACAGCTTTTGGCGCTTTCGTCGAGAATGTCGACATTTAATACTGTAGCGGGAGAAAGAGCCGCCGCGATGTATTTTTCGGGATCGTCGCTGTATTCGATAATATCGATTTTCTCTCCGCCGAGTTCGTCGACAATTTCGTTAACACGGTCGCCTCTTGTACCGATACATGAGCCGATAGCGTCGATGTTATCGTCGTTGGAAAGTACCGCCATCTTGGTACGGCTTCCCGCCTCACGGGCGATGGACTTAATCTCTACAGTGCCGTCGTAAATTTCGGGAACTTCCTGCTCAAAAAGACGTTTAACGAGTTCGGGGTTGGTACGGCTGATCATAGCTCTCGGGCCTCTCTCGTTGTCCTTAATATCAGCGACTAAAACTTTAATGTTGTCGCCGTCCTTAAGAACACGGTCGCCGACCTGTTCGCTCTTGGGAAGTGTAGCTACAGCTTTGCCGATACGGATTGTAGCCATACCGTTTACGGGATCTACTCTCTCCACAACCGCGGTAACAAGCTCGCCTAAGCGGCTTTTGAATTCCTGGAGCATCTGGCCTTTTTCGCCGTCGCGGATACCCTGGCGGATAACGCTTCGAGCGGTCTGAACCGCGATACGTCCGAGCTGCTTCGGATCGAGGGGAACGTCGTACTCGTCGCCTGCGTTAATCTTCTTTCTCTTTTTTCTAACTTCTTCGAGCGAAATCTCGAAGTTGGGATCTTCCACTTCTTCGACAACAGTCTTGGTGAGTTTAACGTCGAAAGTGTTTTTCTCGGGGTTTATTTTAAATACAACATTTTCGTTTCCGCCGTAAGAGTTCTTACAAGCGACCTTGATTGCTCTCTCGATCTGCTCGAGCATATAGTCCATAGGTATGCCTTTTTCTTTTTCGAGCAGCTTAAGTGATGTAAATAATTCTTTGTTATTCATTTTCCTATCATCCTTTCTTAGTCGAAATCGTCAAGTTTAATCCACGCGGCGTCTTTTTTATGGATTGTAACTGTGTTTTCGCCGCTGTGGTCTGTTATTGTAACTTCGCCGTCGTTGAAATCGGTTAGAACTCCTTTAAACTCTTTACCGATGTTTTCAATCGGGCGAATCATTTTAACCATAATATCAGCGCCTATAAATCGGGTGAAGTGCTCATCCCTTATAAGCTGTCTTTCGATACCTGGCGAGCTTACCTCTAAAATATAAGCTTCGCTTATCGGGTCGGCGTCATCGAGAGGTTTATCGAGCGCTCTCGACATATTTTCGCAGTCGTTAATATCCACGCCGTTTTCCTTATCAATAAAAATACGCAGATAGTAATTCGCGCCTTCCTTTACATAGCGTACATCCCAAAGCTCAAGCCCGAGCTTTTCGGCTATCGGCTGAGCTATAGACCATACTTTCTGGACTGTATTTTGTTTAGCCATATTATTTCACCTCAACGTTGAGTTGTTTAAGTGTTTCGAGGGCTCGCTCCTCGGCTTTTCGCTGTCTAGCCTCGTTGAGCTGCGCTGTTCCTCTCTTAACTCCCACTCGTCTAATCTGTTCCGAGTTCTTCGAACTCTTTACAGCTTAGTCCTCGCCAGTCGTTAATCGAGGGCTTCGCTCCTCGGCTTTTCTATAAAAAAGGAGCAAGCTGTTCGCTCACTCCTTACTCTTTTAATATTCAACAATAGAATTATAACACTTTATAATAATAAATGCAAGTGTTTTTTAAAAATAATTATAAGACAAGATCGTTAGAATCGTCTTTATAAGCCTTGGGCTCTTTTTCGCCGTGGAAAACTATTCGGTACATTATCTCGAACACCAGGAAAACCAGCTTCATAAACATAAACAACGAAAGAACTATTACAACAAAATAACCGAGTCCGTTTGTGATGAGAGATTTCTCGACAAGATGACCGTTTACTTTTACGACATACGTAACCGTTAACGCCAAGTAATAGAAAACTCCGCTTACAGCGAACTCTACAACGGTCGCGAATCTGGGTAGGAAAATTAGTATAGCAAGGAAAATCAACAGGCAAATAACCCAGAAAACAATCTTTGCCGCGTTGTCTGTCGGATCAAAAAATCCGCTCAAATATCTTGAGGTTATCATTTCATAGAAACGCGCGCAAACTATATTGGACGGGATTATGAAAATTAAAAACGGTAATA
Source organism: bacterium (assembly GCA_020626545.1). GTDB lineage: Bacteria > Bacillota > Clostridia > Oscillospirales > Acutalibacteraceae > Ruminococcoides. Next base: position 22,558 of record JAHKZS010000048.1, on the reverse strand, counting down.
CTATACGGATAAATATTGAGTACCAACGCCCCATATCCTCCTTATAGCTGTCTATTTCGTCAAGATACCAGCCGATTTTATCTTTTCTGTCTTTAAATTGATGTTTATGTCCGCTTGATTCAGCCATTAAACTCACCTCATTAATCTTTATAAAATTACTTTACCAAAAATATGGCTAAAAGTCAATAAAATAAAAAGTGAAAATAAACCGCACAGATTTTTCTGTACGGTTTATTCTTTAGTTTAGTAAAAGCTCTTAACTTCTTTGTCCTTTGCGACTGTCGGAGTTTGGGAGATAAGCTTTTCTACATAATTAGCGTAAACCGTGCCGACTGACTTCGAGTTTACGGAAGCTATATACTTAGAGCCGGATTTATGGAAAGTAACTGTATCCGCTTTTCTCGAGCCGGAGTAAGTATATTTAATAGAAAGAGAGGGTGTTCCGGAAGCTGACGCCCCGTTCTTTTCAGCTTTCGTGATAAGGGTAGCGTTTTTATAATAGGTTTCGAAATTGCCCTCGTCGAGCTTTTTGTTTTTATAGCTTGTGGAGGTATCTGTCGTAGAGGTATCGTCGCCGTTTTCGTCGGTAGTTTTTGTTTCGGTAGTTTTAATATCGAAGTTATAGATTTTGCCCGAGAAGCTTACCGACATCTGTTTAAGTCCGCTGAGTTCGGGATTGAATACGTAGCCTGAAATAAGCTTCTTTTCGGTTGTATTAACCCACGGAATCGACGAAGAAGCTATTTTATAAACAACATTTCCGCCGTTATTCATAAGATAACAGTCGCCCTTAGCGTCAGGTTTAGACGCGATAAGGTTAATGGTTGTATCAGAATACTTCGCGAACAGCTTGGCGTAGGGAGTTGAAAGACCTAAGGAAGAAAGCTTCAAGGAACTCGGGTTAAGCGCCGCTACGCTTTTCGCGTAAAGACCTCGTACGGCTCCTGTAACTGTGCTTGCCTCAGTATCGTCGGCGTAAGTGCTTATAGGCGAAACTATTATATTAGCCGCCGCAATATGCTCAGTATCGGGATTCGGTTTCATAGTAATGCTACGGCTGAATTTTGAACCCGAAAGAGTGAGAGTTTTGTATTCGCTTGTGTTATTATCGGAAGCGGTCTTGTTAATAGTAAGGCTGATGTACTTATTTACGCCGTACAAGAACTTCGAAACGGTATCTTTATCACAAAGGAAAACCGTCTTTCCTGTACCGAACATAACGTAAGTGCCTAAGTTCTGAGCCGCGTCGTTACCTACTTTAAATACCGACTTAGTATTATCGGAATAAGTTACTTTTACGGTAGCTCTGGGCTTATCGAGTCCGAAGTCCTTTAAGTTTGAGCTGGCGTTTTCGGAGGAAACCGAGTTGAATTTCAGCGTAGCGCACGCGTTGGCGATTTCGTCGGCGACTCCGTCCTGAAGCGTAAAGTTTTCGTATCCGATAAGCTTATAAACCGTCGCGTCTGTTTTATATATAGGCTTTTTCGTTTTAGGGTCGGTTTCTTTTGTCTTTGTTTTCGGGGTATAGGAGCTTATCGAGTAACTGCCCGAGTTGTTTTTAACGTCAATTTTAGTTATGTCGGCGGGGACTTTATCGATAAGATTACCGCTGCCGTTTTCTTTAATCTTTCCGTTAGAATCGGTTTTAACGTTTACTTCGTGAACGTTGTTTTTTACGTTGTTCTTTACGGTAGCGGGGCCTTTTATCGCGGAATCGGATTGCTCCTTCGGCATAAACAACAGAGCCGCTCCGGCTCCGGCGAGCGCGACCGCCGCAGCTATAACGATAACGAGGGCTTTAATATGACCATTTTTCTTTTTAGGTGAGGATGATTTTTCGTTAGGAGTTTCGAATTTTTCGAGTATATCCTCGTAGTCTTTATCGTTTTCAACTAAAGCTTCGTTTTTTATTTCGTCACTCATTATTTAATCCTCCTGCGGATAAATACTACAAGTCCGATAATAAGAATAATAATCGGAATAACGCCGATAAATATTGTTCCTATAGCTATAACGGTTGAGGCGCTTGTTACGCCGAGTTCAGCCTCATCGGTACCCGCTGATTTAATGGTTATACCCATATCGCCGCGGTTTGTAACGGTGTTACAGAAGTTTACGATGTAGTTTGAGTTGTTATAGGATGTAGTATTTAAGAACGTTCCTGTGAACATATAGGGCGAGGCGAACACCGCTATGTTTGATTTTTTGCTATCGGAGGAGTCCGAACCGATTGCGGCGGCGTTTACGCTCTTTTTCTTATATTTTTCAAGATCGCTTTCGCTCTTTAACTCGGAAGTATCTACGCTGAACGGTATAACTCCTACCGAGGATTCTACGCTCAGTAGAGCGGAAGCTTTGTTGCTGTCTTTAATCTGGATATTTCTTGTGTTATAAACGATAGTCGGAATATTCGCGTCCTTTAAATCCGCGGTATAAGTGTCGTTTTTATAATCGGTAAGGAACATATAAGGATTCTGTACGACATAGTTGTTGCTTGTACAGAAAGCCAGTCCGTCAGACACCTTCATTCCGTATTCTGCCAATAGTTCGTCTAAATTAGGAGTAGATGTTTTAACATCCATAGGGATGTAGATCAAGGTTTTACCTTTTTCGCCGCCGTTATTAAGCCAATCGGAAACTTTAGTTACAGCGTCTTTGGACAGGTCGACGGTGGGCGCGTAAAGGATAGCGATTTTAGAGGCTTTTCTGAGCTTCTGGGTAGTAAGGTTAATCTCCTTTGCGGAGTACGCGTTCTGTTTAAGGAGAGTCTGCAACGCGCCGTAATGTTCCTCGTCCTCGCCCGAGCCTGTGATAATATCTATGCCGATTTTGTCGGCGGTAGTAACATCGAGTATACCCGTAATTACCGCCTGTTCGATTTTTGTGCCGGTATAAGCGTAAGTGCCGGAGTAGTTGTAGCTTTCGCTGTCGTAATCAAAGCAGTCGTCTAACGACAGAGCAGTGTAGTTATCGCCCGCGTCGACAATAATAAGGTTGTTGGCGTTTTCGGCGTTCCAGTCAATGTTCGTATATTTTCCCGTGAAGGTCGGGTTAGAGGAAAGGTCGATAAACTTTACTGTTAGTTTATCGTTTGCGGCGTCCATTTTCTTAAGGAGTTTATCCGCCTGAACAAAATACTGTGCGCCCGACGAAGCGCCGAGTCCGCTTTTAAATGTGCTTTCACGAGTAAGCACATATACCGTAATATCGTTTTTGAGCTTGGAGATATATTCCGAAGTGTCCTTTTGGAGCTGGTAGCTCTGTGAAGAAGTCATATCGAACTGTAAACTCGGAAATCTGTCGGTTAATAGTCCCGTAACGAAGTTGAGAAGTATTATAAGACAGATAAATACAGCCACAATCGCTGTGGCGATTGTACCGCGTTTAGCTTTTCTCGATTTTAGAAAAGCGATAAATTTATTGGGTTTCTTATCCTTTTTTACGTTTCCTTCGGGAGTTTCGGGAGTGTTGTTTTCGATTAAATCTTTTTTACTCATAATTTACCTCCTTAGCTCCAGCGTTTTCTCTCGAATACGCGGATAGTAAAGAAAAGGAAGAGAGCGATTACGCTCAGGAAGAATACTACGTCACGTAAGTCGAGGATACCGTATGTGAAATTCTGATAATAGTTTGTGAACGAGATTGCGTTCAAAGCGGCAGAGAGCCATTCTACCGAGCTGAGCATCGAAACGAAATTGCTCATCATATAGATGATAAAGCCTACGGCGATTCCGACGATAGCCGCGATAACCTGGCTTTCGGTGAGCGCGCTGATAAAGATGTCGATAGCGATAAGCGCTCCGCCTAAAAGCAGAATACCGATAGTAGTACAGATTATTACCGCCCAGTTCGCCGGAGTGAACATCTGGATAACCGCGCCGAATACGAAGAAAATTACACAGCAAATAGCGTAAAGCGCGAACGCCCCCAAGAATTTACCGAGCACAATCTCGAACAGGGAAGCGGGAGAGGTAAAAAGCGCCTGGTCGGTTTTCTGACGTTTTTCCTCGCTGAATGATTTCATCGCGATAATCGGAGTGAGGTAAACGATGATAATAAACATATTGCTGAACACATAGCTTAGAGAAGATGTGTTCGATAAAAAGCAGGTTACCGTGAAGAATAAACCCGCGAATCCGAAAAATACCGCCATAACGATATAGGCGATAGCGGAGTTAAAATAAGAGCTTAGCTCTCTTTTAAAAATCGCGCCCATTTACTTCACACCTCCTATATTTTTTCTCTGATCCTGGCTTACGAGCTTTAAGAAGCTGTCCTCCAGGGTTTCGTTGCCGTTTTGCATATCCAAAATAACGCAGTCAGCGCCTGCGATTGCCTTAAATACATCGCGTCTTACATCGACGCCGTTTTTATATTCTACGATATAGCGCGCGGTTTTATTGCCGATATCGTGTTGTTTGCGGATTTTGATAACGCCCGGTATAACCTTAAGAGCGTCGAGTACGGTCGAGGACGAGCCCTCGATATCGAGCCTTAACTTCTGCTCTCCCGAGATAGACGCGCTTAGGTTCTCAGCCTTTTCGTCGGCTACGATTTTTCCGTTAGAGATAACGATAATTCTGTCGCAAATCGCCGAAACTTCGGAAAGCACGTGGGAGGAGAAAATCACCGTGTGTTTTTTGCCGAGGTTGCGGATAAGCGAGCGCATTTCGATAATCTGCTGAGGGTCAAGTCCTACAGTCGGCTCGTCGAGGATAAGTATCGGCGGATTTCCGAGTAACGCCTGAGCGAAACCTACACGCTGGCGGTAACCTTTCGAGAGATGTTTAATAATACGCTCGGATACGTCCGAAATTTTAACGAGGCGCATAACCTCGCTGATGTGTTCCTTTTTAGGAAGCTTGACCTTTTTTAAGTCAAACATAAACTCAAGATATTTTCTTACCGTCATATCCACATAAAGAGGCGGTATTTCGGGAAGATATCCGATATTTCCCTTAACTTTTTTCGGGTTATCGAGAACCTCCGCGCCGTTAACGGTAACAGTACCGCTCGACGAGGATATATAACCCGTAATCATATTCATAGTTGTACTTTTTCCCGCGCCGTTAGGGCCGAGAAAACCCAGGATTTCTCCGCTGTCTACCGTAAAGCTTATATCGTCGACAACGGTTACGTTTCCGTATCGCTTAGTCAGGTTTTTAACCTCAACCATGCTTTTCACTCCTTTTATGGACATTCTAATTTATTATAGTATAACATAAAAAAATATTTTTGGGGTAAAATAAATGAAAAAATCAGGAGCAGTTCACAATTTTTCAGAAAACTATCACATTAAAAAAGGAGATACTTATGGAATATGTAATCGCGTTTACAGTCGGAGGATTTATCTGCGTTATCGGTCAAATTCTTATCGACAAAACTTCGCTCACTCCCGCGAGGATTCTTACTGGCTTTACGATAGCGGGGATAGTTCTCACGGCTTTCGGCGTTTATAAACCTCTCGTTGATTTTGCGGGCTCGGGCGCAAGCGTGCCGATTTCGGGATTCGGCTATCTTATGGCGTCGGGAGTAGAAAAAGCGGTAAAGGAAAACGGCGCGATCGGAATACTCACGGGAGCGTTAACCGCGGCGGCGGGCGGAATCTGCGCTGCGGTAACGGGCTCGGTAATCGCGGGACTTTTATCACGCTCAAAAGAAAAGTAAAGCAAGCGTTCTTGCTTTAATCGTAGTCTTAGTTTATAATAAATCTATAAACGTTAAGGACTGTAAAAATGTTTAAACTTAGAAGATTTTTAAAAGAATATAAGCTCCAGCTTATTGTAGGGCCGCTTTGTAAGTTATTCGAGGCGGTTCTTGAGCTGTTTGTTCCGCTTGTTATGGCTGGAATAATAGATAACGGAATACTGAAAAACGACACGGACTATATAATAAAAATGGGAATAGTTCTGCTGCTGTTGGCGGTAGTGGGGTTAAGTTCCGCGCTGGTTTGTCAGTATATGGCTTCTTATACCTCTCAGGGCGCGGGTACAAAAATCCGCGACGCGCTGTTTAAGCATATCGGAACTTTATCCCATAAGGAGCTCGACGAAATCGGCACTCCCGCGCTTATTACGAGGATGACGAGCGATATAAACGCTGTTCAGGCGAATGTCGCTATGACGATGAGGCTTCTGCTAAGGGCGCCGTTTCTTATTATCGGCGCGCTTGTTATGGCGTGTTTTATAAATTTAGAGCTGTCGATAATTTTCTTTGTATCTTCGCTGATTATCGCCTTTATACTTTACCTCGTTATGAGCAAATCGCTTCCTTTTTATAAGAAGATTCAAAAAAGCTTAGACAGAATATCTCTGCTTTCGAGGGAAAATTTATCGGGAAACCGAGTTATACGGGCGTTCTCTAAGCAAAAGGCTCAGGACGATAACCTCAATAAAGAAGCGGAAAATTTAAGCGCGCTTTCGGTTAGAGTAGGACGTCTGTCCGCCTTATTAAACCCCGCTACATACGCTGTAGCCTACGGCGCGATTATACTTATCCTGTATTTCGGCGCGGGTAAGGTGAACTCGGGCGGGCTTATGTCGGGAGATATAGTGGCGCTCGTCAGCTATATGACTCAGATTTTACTCGCGATGATAGTGCTCGCGAATTTGGTAGTGCTGTTGTCGAGAGGAAGCGCTTCCGCTTCGAGAATTAACGCGGTGTTTGAAATAGAGCCGTCGGTTAAGGAGCTTAACTCAAACGAGATACAAACCGACGAAACCGCTCCGAAAGTTGAGTTTAAAGACGTGACCTTTTCCTACGGAGGCGGTGACAGCGAGCTTGAAAACATAAGCTTTAAAATCGAGCGCGGAACCTTTACGGGTATTATAGGTACTACAGGCGCGGGCAAAAGTACGCTTTTGAGTTTAATAATGCGTTATTACGATACAAGCAGCGGAGAGGTTCTCGTTGACGGACGAAACGTCAAGGACTATCCGTTCTCTCAGTTGCGCGGAAAAATAGGAGTTGTACCGCAGAAATCGACTCTTTTCAGCGGTACAATTCGTGAAAATATGCTGTGGCAAACTCCCGACGCTTCTGACGAGGAGATTTTTAGGGCGCTTAAAACCGCTCAGGCCGATTTTATAGACGACCTCGATAAACGTGTTTCCCAAGGGGGATTGAACTTCTCGGGAGGTCAGCGCCAAAGACTTTGTATCGCGAGAGCGATTGTAGGTTCTCCCGAGCTTGTAATTTTAGACGACAGCTTTTCGGCGCTCGACTTCGCTACCGAAAAGAAGCTTCGCGAGGAGCTTCTGAAAAATAAAGATACAACTTATATCGTGGTCACTCAGCGCTGTTCTACCGTTATGAACGCAGATAAAATCCTCGTCTTAGAGGACGGCAGGCTCGAGGGCGAGGGCACTCATAAGGAGTTAATTAAAAATTGCGGGGCTTATAGAGAAATCTGCCTTTCCCAGCTGAAAGAGGTGGAGCTATGAGCGTTGTAAGAAAGATTTTAAACTACACAAAACCTCATTTTATCTATATAATTCTCGCCTTGGTATGCTCGGCGGTAAGCGTAGCGTTTACGCTTTATATCCCTGTTTTAGTCGGAAACGCCGTCGATATGATGATACAAAAAGGCAAAGTCGATTTTTCGGGAATTATCGGAATAATTGCTCAGACCGGACTGTTTATCCTCATTGTAGTAGTTTTCCAATGGCTTTCGGGCAACTTCACGAATATTATTTCCGCTCGGACGGTTCGGGATATGCGAAATGATATATTCGAGAAGTTTAACCGAGTACCTTTAAGCGTAATAGATTCGCGCGCCCACGGTGATTTAATAAGCCGAATCACAAACGACGTCGAGGCGGTCGGCGACGGTCTTACCCAGGTTATAACCCAGCTTTTTTCGGGAATAGTAACGATAGTCGGAACGCTGATATTTATGCTTTCGATTAACGTTTGGATTGCGCTGGTGGTAGTTGTTTTAACTCCGCTATCAGTGCTTGTAGCCGCTATAATCGGTAAAATGTGCGCTAAAAGTTTTCGTGACCAGCAGGAGCTTCAGGGAGAAATCAGCTCCTATGTCGAGGAAATTGTCGGTAATCAGAAGGTCGTTAAAGCCTTCGCCTATGAGGACAGAAGCCGAAAAGAGTTTAAAAAGAAAAACGACAGGCTTTTCAAAATCGGTCTAAAGGCGCAGTTCGCCGGAGCGTTGGCCAACCCGTGCACACGGTTCGTCAATAATATGGTTTACGCCGTTACCGGTATCGTCGGCGCGTTTACGGTAGTCAGCGCCTTTATGGGAGTTCTCACTATCGGTCAGCTCTCGTGCTTTTTAACCTACGCAAACCAATACACCAAGCCGTTTAACGAGGTAACGGGCGTATTAACTCAGATACAGACCGCGCTCGCGGCGGGAGACCGCATATTCGAAATACTCGAACTCGAGAACGAAACCAGCGACGATGATAAAATCAATCTCGAAAACGCCGACGGAAATATAGAGTTTAAAAACGTAAAATTCTCTTATACTCCCGAAAAGGAGCTTATAAAAGATTTCTCGCTTTCGGTAAAAAGCGGTCAGCAAATTGCGATTGTCGGCCCGACAGGTTGCGGAAAAACTACACTGATTAACCTTATTATGAGATTCTACGAGATTAAATCGGGAGAAATTCTAATCGACGGAGTTAATATTAAGGAAGCTAAACGCGACAGCGTACGGAAGCTTTTCGGAATGGTGCTTCAGGACAGCTGGCTGTTCTCGGGTACTATTATGGAAAATCTGCGCTACGGAAACCCCGACGCTTCCGACGAGGAGATTATTAACGCCGCTAAGCTTAGCTACGCCCATAGCTTTATCCGAAAAATGCCCGACGGTTATAACTCTATTATTTCCGAAGGCGCGTCGAATCTGTCCGCCGGACAAAAACAGCTTCTCTGTATAGCGAGGGCTATGGCGCTTAATCCGCCGATGCTTATTCTAGACGAAGCGACTTCCTCGATAGATACCCTTACCGAAATCCGAGTTCAAAAAGCGTTTAAAAAGCTTATGCGCGGAAGGACTAGCTTTATCGTAGCTCACCGCCTTTCGACGATTAAGGAGAGCGATATTATACTAGTTATGAACGACGGCGATATTATCGAGCAGGGTACTCACGACGAGTTGCTTAAAAAGGACGGTTTCTATACGAAGCTGTATAACAGCCAGTTCGACTGAGATTAGGATTTAGGGTGTAGGATTTAGGTTTTAGCGCATAGTTTGTCATATTGAGCGGCGGCGCAGCCAAAATGCGCAGCATTTAGTCGAAACATCTTAAAGATTCTTAACACAAGGTATGGGTGTTGTTACCCAAAACACGTTTTGGACAACACCTCACGACAAGCTCAGAATGACAACACATACCAGTGCTTGACGAGGACATAAAAAAATATTGACAAAGTATTTTAGGCTGTGATAAAATACTTTTTGTATAAAACGACAGGCTTTGACGAGGAGGTTCGTTTTTCCCGAGGCAAAGAGAGGAAGCGGTTGGTGTAAGCTTTCGCGAGGGTTCTTCGAATGTAGCCTTTGAGCTTTCGGGCTGAAATTGAGTAGGCTCGGACGGGTTCGACCGTTATATCGATAGAGTGCGAAATTTTTATTTCGAACTCGGGTGGTACCGCGGATTTTTTCGCCCCGAGCAAAAGCTCGGGGCGTTAGTTTTGCAGATAATTTTATTCTAATAAAACGAAAGGAAAGATTGTATGAAAAAAGAAATGGCGAAATCGTATAATCCTAAAGAATTTGAGGACAGGATATACGACTTCTGGATGAAGGGTAATTACTTTCATGCCGAGGTGGATAAGGACAAAAAGCCTTATACTATAGTTATGCCGCCTCCGAATATTACAGGCCAGCTCCATATGGGACACGCCCTCGACGAAACTCTCCAAGATATTCTTATCCGTTGGAGAAGAATGCAGGGCTATTCGGCATTATGGCTCCCCGGTACAGACCACGCGTCTATCGCTACTGAGGCTAAAATCGTTGAGGCTATGCGTAAGGAAGGCGTTACCAAAGAGGATTTAGGCAGAGAAAAGTTCCTCGAGAGAGCGTGGGAATGGAAAAAGGAATACGGCGGAAGAATCACCGAACAGCTCAAAAAGCTTGGCTCGTCGTGCGACTGGGACAGAGAGCGTTTCACTATGGACGAGGGATGTTCCAAGGCAGTTAACGAAGTATTCGTACGCCTTTATAACGACGGAAAAATCTACCGCGGAAACCGTATGGTTAACTGGTGTCCTCATTGTTGCACATCAATTTCCGACGCTGAGGTTGATTACGAGGAGCAGAACGGTCATTTCTGGCATCTTCTCTATCAGGTTAAGGAGACGGGCGAGTATCTCGAACTCGCGACTACACGTCCCGAAACTATGCTCGGCGATACAGCGGTTGCTATTAACGCCGAGGACGAAAGATATAAACATCTCCACGGCTGCCACGTAATTTTACCGCTCTTAAATAAAGAAATTCCTATCGTATGTGACGATCATGCCGATATGGAAAAGGGAACAGGCGTAGTTAAAATCACTCCCGCCCACGACCCGAACGACTTCGAGGTCGGACAGAGAAACAATCTTCCTATAGTCCGCTGCTTTACCTACGACGGACATATGACAGGTAAAGAGGATGTCGAGAAGTATAACGAACTGCTTAAAAAAGGCAACCTCGCCGAAAACGAGCCCGAGGTTCTCGACTGCGGAAAATACGCGGGTATGACTACTGACGAAGCGCGTAAGGCTATCCTCGAGGATTTAAAAGCCTGCGGAGCGCTCAAAGAGGTTGAGGATTTAACCCACGACGTAGGAACTTGTTATCGTTGCCATACTACCATCGAGCCGATGGTCAGCAAGCAATGGTTCGTTAAGATGGAGCCTCTCGCTAAGCCCGCTATTAAATGTGTTCGCGACGGAAAAACTAAGTTTATCCCGAGCCGTTTCGATAAAATTTACTATCACTGGATGGAGAATATTAAGGACTGGTGTATCAGCCGTCAGCTATGGTGGGGACACAGAATCCCCGCATGGTATTGTGACGACTGCGGAGAGGTTATTGTTTCCAAGCACGATCCCGACAAGTGTCCTAAGTGTAACGGCGTTAATCTAAGCCGTGACGAAGATACTCTCGATACATGGTTCAGCTCGGCTCTGTGGCCGTTCTCGACTTTAGGTTGGCCCGATAAAACTCCCGAGCTCGACTACTTCTTCCCGACAAGCACGCTCGTTACGGGTTACGATATTATCTTCTTCTGGGTTGCGAGAATGATTTTCTCCTCGGTTGAGCAGATGGACGCCCAGCCGTTCGACACAGTATTTATCCACGGTATTGTACGTGACGAAAACGGCGTAAAGATGAGTAAATCCCTCGGCAACGGAATTGATCCGCTCGAGGTAATTGATAAAAACGGCGCCGACGCGTTGAGATTTTTCCTTGCGACAGGTAACGCCCCCGGTAACGATATGCGTTATTCCGACAAGAAGGTCGAAGCCTGCGCTAACTTCGCTAATAAGCTGTGGAACGCGAGCCGTTTTGTTCATATGAATATCGACGACTACGAGGTTAAAAACGAGCTTCCCGACACCTTGACTACCGAGGACAAGTGGATAGTTTCATCCTTAAACAACGTCGCTAAGGAAGTTAACGCTAATCTCGAGAAGTTTGAGCTTGGCGTAGCTGTTCAGAAGCTGTACGACTTTATCTGGGATTATTTCTGCGACTGGTATATTGAGCTCGCTAAGTCAAGATTACAGAGCGAGGGCGAAACCGCAGCTAACGCGCGTCAGGTTCTCTTATGGACTCTCGATAAAATCTTAAAACTTCTCCATCCATTTATGCCTTATATCACCGAGGAAATCTGGCAGACTTTACCCGTTGAGGGCGAAACAATTATGCTCGAGGAGTATCCTAAGTACGACGAGAGCTTAGACTTCCCCGAGGCTGTAAGTATGATGGAGAAGATTATGGAGGCGATTCGCGCTATCCGTAACCGCAGAAACGAGATGAACGTTCCTCCCTCAAAGAAAGCTAAGGTTTATATCGCGACTAAGTTCGAGGATGTATTTAAAAGCGGAGCGCAGTTTATCTGCCGCTTGGCTTCCGCGAGCGAGGTTGAAACAGGCGAGAGCTTCGATATAGAGGGCGCGGTTAACGTAGTTACCGCCGACGCAAAAATCTATATCCCGATGGACGAGCTTGTAGATAAAAAGGCGGAGCTTGAGCGTCTTAATAAAGAGCTTAAATCCGTAGAAAAACGCCTTGCTCAAAGCGAGGGCAAGCTCAATAACCAGGGCTTCGTAGCCAAAGCTCCCGCGGCTGTTGTCGAAAAGGTTAAAGGACAGGCAGCTAAGGAGAGAGAGCAGATAGCGATGATTAAAGCCGCTATGGAAGCGCTTAACTGATGTTTGCTTGATAAAAAGAGATAAAAGAATAGTATGGTCGGGCGATAAGGTGATCAAATGACCTTATCGCCCGACCGATGTTTTTATTATTTATGGTTTATTAAAACATCTTGCCGTCGTACTGTTTATACGGCATTTTATTAAAATCGTAGGTTTTTAAATCCTCGAGGCTTATGTTTGTGTGGCATCCCTCGTGAATCATAAGGTTGGAGTCCTCGCCGAGATGTACGACTACTACGGGAGTATTTGTGCCGAACGCGTAACCGCATTCCCACGCCGTACCGCTGTCGCTGTAGTTTCCGTAGTATAGCATTACCACCGCGTCCGCCCAGTCGATAAAACGCCTGTCGTTCATAAACGTTTCTTTAGACCACGCGGGCGAGCCTATGTTTTCCTCGCTCCGCACCTCGTTTAACCTCGGGCTGAATACCTCGAACCCTCTGTCGAAAAGTATTTTTTCGGCTGTTTCTACGTTTTTAAGCTCCTCGTCGTTAAAAAACGGCGAAGCTAAGTATATTTTAATTTTATTATTCATTTTACTACCTTATCCTAAAAGTACGGTCGGGATTTCTCCCGACCGATTTTTTATTCTTCTTCAGTTTTTATTGCTACAGTTTCAAGAATCGTAAACTTTTTCTTTCTTACTTTTCTGAGGACTGTATATCCTACGAAAAGTACAAGTCCGACAATCGAAATAATCAAACCTCTTGTGAAGCCTTTGGGAACGAAGCTGAGGCTTATATCGTGTTTACCCTTAGAGAGCTTGAACGCTGTGAGCGCGTGAGCAATCGGAGTAATCTCTACGTCCTTGCCGTCAACCTTGGCAGTCCAGCCCTCGCCCTTAGTGGCGAAGAGCTTGCCCATAAGTTTATCGTCGTCGGTCTGACCGGCTTCGTAAGGAATTGATGTGTAGAATAAGCCGTCCTTCGGAGCGTAAACCTTACCCGCCATAGACGAGCCTGTGAGCGAAGTTGTTTCCATATAGTTGTCTTTAATAGCGTCAAGACCTTTCTTGAATACGCTGTCGTTAAAGAGATTTACGTAAATCTTCGCCGAACCGTTAGCGCCTGCCTCGAGGTCGCTGTATACGGAAATTTTATCGCCTTTCTTAAAGTAACCGATAGCCATAGCGTAAGGACGTTTGATATAGAATATCGAAGTGCCTGTGCGGGCAGAATCGTTAGCCATAATAGTTACGTTGTCGGCGTCTGTAATCTGAGTATAGGCGTAGTAGTAACCGTCCTTGGGAGCTCTGTAGTTCCACTTAACGTGAGGAGCGGTTGTGCTGTCGTTGGTAGAGTAGCTGTAGCTGCCGTAGTCGAGACGGTTTACGGGGAATGTTTTATAATCCGTATGGCCCTGATCTACTACGTCGAGCTTAGTAAATACATCTTCTTTTACGCCTGTAGCGAGTTTGAAGAACTGATTCTGTTTTTCGAATACGTTATAAGTGTCCTCGTTGTCCTCGCCTTGATATTTGAGCAAGTCCTCGTTTACCATCATTCCCATCGGAATGTAGTTCTGGTTTTTGAGGAGCTTAACGCTGCCCGAGTTATAAACCTCTTTGAGATACTTGGTATCATTATAGTTGCCGTCGCGGGCAATTATATATTTAAGGTTCATAAACAGGTCTGTAATCGGAGTGCTTTCAGCGTAAGTGTAACGGTTACCCGAAAGCCATCCCATAAGTCCGAAGTTCTCGGCGAAGCGAGTGAAGCTCTCGTTAGTCATCGAGTTGAACATCGAAACGCCGTTGAAACCGTTGAGCGCGGAGTCGCAGAGCGTCTGTGTGCTTGTAAACTCAGCTCTCCATAACTCAGGTGTTTTTTCTTCGGTTTTCTTCATATAATCTACTACGTTAGCGGTGTTCTGGCCGCCGCGGGGATAGTCGTAGGTTGTGGTTACATTGGTAGTCTTAACTCCGAGGTAAGCCGTAGCTCCGCTCTGTACAATCACTATAGCCGCTAAGATAATAGCGAGCACGGATTTTTTGATAATGTTTTTGCTAAAGAGGAACAGCGCCGCTAAGATGAGCAGAGCGATTACCGCTGTCGAAACTATTACGAGTACCGACTGTGTTCCGATACAGAGAAGCACCACGATAGCCGTAGCCAAAGCGGTTATAATAATATCGAAAAGGTTAATTCCGTCGATAGCCTGGAACGCTCTGAACGCCATTAATACGAGTATAAAGCTGACTAAATAGCTGAAACGGTACGGAATCATATTTGTAAAGTGGAATCCGTGCCAGATATAGTCGAGCTGGCGGATAATAAAGCTCATAATAAGGAAAAGAAGTAAACATCCGTTAAAAATCTTTTCTCTAAGCTTAATCTTTTTCGATACCATAAACATAATTCCGAGTACAATCGAAATTACGCCGCAGGCAATATTCGGCAAGCCTTCGGTTGTAGTGGGCTCAATAAACGCTCCAGAGTTAGAGATAACCTGTTTAATCGCGTCTAAGGTTCCCATAAAGTCGTTGGTGGAACCGATGTTAATCTGGTATCCTGTCGGGAAAGTGCTTCCTGCCGCGTGGGTATTTTGAAGCCCGAAATACGCGGGGAGCATAAAGAATAAGGTAATCATAATACCTACTACGGAGCATATAGCGATTCTTCCGAAGCGGCGTCCGAATTCCTTAATTCCGTCCCACTTACAAACATTGTAGCCTATAAACGCGAGCATCATAAAGATACAGGTAAATAAACCTATATAGTAGTTAGCGAGTATAGACAACGCGAGCGTAATTACGTAAAGTCTGTACTTACCCTCTCTCATAAGGGCGGTAAAGCCCATCACAACAAGCGGAGTTAAAGCTACCGTGTCGAGCCAGATTTCGCACCAGTAATATCCCATAAAGAACGCTGAAATCGCGAAGCTTGTCGAGAAAATTACGAGCGAAATGTCGTCGCGCTTAAAGGTGTAGCGTAAGAACATAGCGAAGAAGCATCCCGCAAGTCCGATTTTTAGAGCTACCGAGAAAGTAAGGAACATATTAAGCATCGCGATGTTGTTAAATCCGAACAATCCCGAGGGTAAAATTACCGTTAGGAAGTTTAACGGACTCGCGACATAATATGACATAAGCGAGAAATAGTTAGTTCCCGCGCCCTGAGTCCATGACCAGAACAGAGATTCGCCGTGTTTAAGCTTGTCCTGGAAGTCGACTAAAAACGGGAAAAACTGATGCCATAAGTCTGTTACCAAAATCTGTTTGTCGCCGAAAGGCTGACATCCCATTACCGCGAACGCTAAGAACATAAGCGCGAACGGAATAAGGAACGAGAAGATTACAAAAACATTTCTCTGGAAAAATGAACCCTCTCTTAGAGTAGCTTGTCCGGGAACGTCAAAAAGCGAGGGATTAGCCGCAACCTCGACGGTTTCCTGAACATCTACAGGTCTTTTCTTTTTTCTGGGCATATAAAAATCTCCTATCAAATATAGTATTGCATTTTTACACATCGTATATAATACCATATTTTTTTATCAAGGTAAATATAAAAAATAAATAAATCTTTCTTAAAATATAGACTTTTTTGTTATAACTTGGTATAATTCAAGTGAGTTGAGGTATATATATGAAAAATTTTCTAAAAAACTTTTTTGATATAAAATTCTGGAAGTTTATACTTGTCGGAATTATAAATACATTAGTCGGAAACGGTTTGCAGTTTATCCTTTATAACTTTACCCCGCTTAATTTGCTCGAAAGCACGGGCGTTTTTATAGCGAGCGCGCTGGGTTATATTATCGGAAGTATTGTAAGCTATTTTCTCAATAAATATTTTACTTTCAAAAACAGCGAAAAGGGCTGGAGACCGATTGTACGCTTTGCCGTTAATATCGCGGTATGCTGGGTAATCGCTTACGTTATCGCTATTCCGCTCACAGCGTTTATATGCACAAGTATGAGTCTGAGCCTGTTCGGTATGAGTGTTGCTGATACATCTGCTAACCTCAGTATGCTTGTCGGAAGTGTGCTTTTCGTAATCTGTAACTATACAGGTCAGCGCTTTTTCGCGTTTAAAGAAAAGTAAACTATACCCGCGTTCTTTGGTCGGATGGGACGGCGCGGTTATCTATCCGATCGGAAAGGTTATGAAAAATGAAGAAGTTTTTTGGAATTATCTGTGTTTTAGCGGTGATAATTTCCGTTTTTTCGGCGTGTACAGCTCCCGCCGGTAAGAAAAGCGAAGCTAAACCCGCGACATCTGACGAAGTAAAAACCGAAACAGTTCTTAAAACGAGCGACTATGTCCTTAGCAGCGACTATAATTATTATATCGGCGAAAAGGATATGTATTCAACTTTAATGTTCGTTAAGGACAGGTACGTTTATTCCAACAAAAACGGAATTTACGTTAAAAAGGATCTTAAAAACGGCGGCCGTAAGATTTCTAAAAATCATCCCCGAACCGAATGGAGTAACGGCGCTATACTCAGCAACGGCGAGACCGTCTACTATCTTATGGTTAAAAAAGGCACCGATTCTAAATACGAGTATGAGATTTACTCGGTAGGTATGAACGGTAAGGGCGAAAAGAAAGTTTTAAGCGGAGTAGGTCCCGCTACGTTGATTACTATTTATAACGGAAATCTCTATTTTAGAAACAGTCCCGACACTTCCGCCGAAAAAGACACCCATATTATGAAGTATAAGCTCGGAAGCAAGAAGGAGCCCGAGATGATTTCCCTGGATTATCAGGTAAATTATAACTGCTTCTATAACGGAAAAATCTATTTTTCGAACGATAATTTCTACTCCACCGAGGCGGCTTCCGATAAAGAGCTCGAGTATACAGTCTATTCTTTAGACCTCGATACCGAGGATATCGATAAGGCTGTAGAGTATAGCTACGGCGAGAGTATCGCCGCCGCCGACAGCGAGGACGCTGTTTTCTACTCAAGACAAGAGGGCAAAAAGGGTAAGATCTGTATTATTAATAAGGACAACAAGCTTGTCGAGTCTAAGAGATTCAAGTCTAAAATCGACCCGTGGTTTGTGGATAAGGACTCAAAAACCGCCGTTATGTGTGATTATAACAAGGACGACCACGAGGTTTTCATTACATATAATATTGAAAAAGCTACCCACAGTATCCTTTCGAGAAGTCCCAAGAACTTTAGTTGCGAGAAAATTACCTCGGGCTTAAAACCTGGCAAAACTCCGTATATCGTGCTTTCCTCCGAGGGCAAGAAATACTACAGCAAGCTCTGTGTACAAAAGGTAAACGGCGATAAAGCCGAGTACTGTAAGCTCGACGGCAAGCGTGAGGTAGAAGCCGATACGTTCTGGGTTACCGACGATAAGCTCGTTATTGAGGTTAATAATAAAATGAAAGTTTACGAACTAAAGTAAAGTCCAGCTCAATATTTTGAGCCAGACTGAGTGGTAAGCAGGAAGCGGTAAGTGTATTTAAATATAAATGCGATAGTGTTTTTATAGTTTTCTTATCACTTACCACTTAGAACTTATTACTAATTAAATATGATACATTGAAAAAGGACAGCTCGTTTTATGTGTGTTTGAGCTGTCCTTTTTGCAATCAATCATATTATTATTCCGCCGTTAACGCCTAGGACCTGACCTGTTATAAACGAGTTTTCGTCCGCTAAAAATACAACGGCTTTG
The DNA here is from genome assembly GCA_020626545.1 of bacterium. GTDB lineage: Bacteria > Bacillota > Clostridia > Oscillospirales > Acutalibacteraceae > Ruminococcoides. The sequence continues at coordinate 4,530 of JAHKZS010000048.1, read as the reverse complement.
GCTATATCTTCGGGAGTTCCGAGTCTTAAAAGCGGAGTTTCGTCGATAAGCGAGTTTTTGGTTTCGTTATCGAATCCGCTCATCATATCCGTGTCGATTACCCCGGGAGCGATACAGTTAACTCTGATGTTCGACGGACCGAGCTCCTTAGCGAGAGCTTTCGTAAGTCCGATAACGCCGGCCTTAGCGGCGCTGTAGTGAACCTCGCACGAGGCTCCGACCTGCCCCCACATAGAGCTGATGTTTATAATCGAACCCGATTTTTTCCTTATCATCTCTCTCGACGCTTCTCTTGAACAGTAGAAAACTCCGTCGAGATTTACCCCCGTCATTCTACGCCAATCCTCGTCCGTAATATCGGTAAAAAGCTTCTGCTGAGAAATTCCCGCGTTGTTTACGAGTACGTCTACCGCTCCGATTTCCGAGAACATTTTTTTGACCTGAGAGCTGTCGGAAATATCGCATTTATATAAGGCGGAATCTACTCCGCAAGTATCTTTGAGGTTTTCGCGTAATGCTTGCGCGCGGTCCTCGTGTATGTTATAATTTAAGTATAGGGAACAGCCTTTTTCGGCGAACGCTTTAGCGCACGCGGCGCCGATTCCGCGTGATGCTCCTGTTATCAGTACCTTTTTCATAAGCACACCTCTTTGAGCTTATTGTACTATAATTCACAGGCTAAATCAACAAAGCAAACTTGCACAAAAACAGCCGGTATATTTTGTATAAAACGCCGAAAATAAAAAATTTTCGAAAATTTTGAAACTTTTTTCCGATTTTTCGACACTACTATAGTGAACCCGATAAAAAGGTGAGTATTAAATAATGCTGAAAAAATATCAAAAATTTTTCTAACAAAGTGTTGACAAACAGAAAAAGCAGTGATATATTATACGCGCAATAAGTTAATTACTTCACCACTCAACCAAACGAACGGTTAGAGAAGCAAGAAAATAATAAAAAGGAGATAACTAAAATGAAAAACTTTAAAAGAATTGTAGGGATTTTCCTAAGCTTATTAATCGCCGTAAGCGTGATTGTTATTCCGACTACCGCTTCGGCTGTAAGCACAACTAAAAAAACAGCGTTGATTTACAACACTCTTAATCTGACCTTTGAAAAGGCGGAGAGCGATACCTACGAAACAGAGGTTACCGGTAACAGCAAGGGTTATATTAGTGTGGACGCTAATAACGAAGGTCAGTGGTACTGGCTCAGTGTAAAAACATTAAAGGCGACCACCGCTGACAGCAAGCCTGAAATCTCGGTATATAAGGTTGACGGAAGTAATAAGACCTTATATAAAAAGTATCAGATTACAGTTAACCCTGTAAAGAAGATTAAGTTCGCGAACCAGAAATTTAATAAAAACGTCACCAAAAAAATTATACTTAAAATGCCCTACGACAATAAGGATTATAAGTTTAAGTATTCTAAAAAAATCGCTAAGATTAATACGGGTTACTTTAGAGAAACAAACCAGATAACCTATACTGTTAAGGGTCTTAAAAAGGGAAGCACAACCGTTAAGGTTTATTTAACAGGAACTAAGACTAAAGTCGGCTCCTTTAAGATAACCGTAGGCAACTATAAGGCTACCGTTAAGAAAAAGACATTGACTCTCGCTTATAACTCCCATATGAAGAACAGCCTTTATTTACAGGGCGGTTCGATTAATATCGGTACTATTATTAAGAACTTCCATTCGGGAGCAACCTATACGGTTAAGGCTAAGAACAAGAAGCTTATTTCAAGCCGTATTATAAAAAAAGATAAATATAATCCAGTAATACCAACAGCGGCAGAGATTTACTCCAAGAAAACCGGTAAAACTACACTTACGGTTTATGAGAAGAAAGCTAAAGCTAAGAAAAAGACAAAAATCGGTACAATTAAGCTTACCGTTAAAAAGGCTAAGGACTCGGTCGTATACGAAAGCAACAGAGGGCTTGATAACGACGGTATCTTCTACGAGCTGTTCATCTCTCCCGGAGAGTCTTTCGACCTAAAAAACGTTGTAGTAAAAAGATATCTCAACTTATCTTGGACAAAATCAAGCTTCAAGGAGAGCGAGTATAAATTTACCGTAACCTCCAACCACCCCGAAATTATCTCTACGGACGAGGACGGCGTATGCCATTGCTTAGCTCTTGATAACGAGGGTGTACACGAAGTAACTTATACCATTACCTTTGCCGACGGCTCTAAGGTATCGGATTCAGGTTCATTCGACATATGGCCTGTTGAAGACCGACCTGACTAAAATTGTTAAAGAGATTGATTTCCATCGGGTAACCCCGATAATCAGCGGTTTTTATACCGCTGAAAATCTCATCTTTCCTCACGAAGCAGGCTCATTTGAGCCTGCTTCAGTTAATATTACGGGCTGAAATTTTTGCTTCATTTGAGCTTTAAAAATCGGGCGAATGACGTAAAACTTGCAAAATTTGAATTTTAATGTTATAATAGAATTATAATGCGGCACTATGGTGTCCGTGTTAATTTAGAAGGAGGAATAAAATGAAGTTTACTAAGACCATCGTATGTAGTATCCTTACCATTATGATTATAGCCGTTTCAGCAGTATTTCCTACCTCGGCGACTACTGTAAACACTACAGAAAAAACAATGTCGAAGTACACGAAAATTAAACTTTCCGCCGCTAAATCTTCTAAGGATACTTATAAGTACAAAATCACTAACAACAGCAAAAATTACGTAAGCGTAGCGTTTGAGGATAAAGGCACGACCTATAAACTCCACGTTACAAGCTTAAAGAAAACAGGAAAAACTAAAAAACCCTTACTCACCGTATATAAGGAAAAGAACGGTAAAAAAACCGACGTAAAAAAATACCGCTTCACTGTTACTAAAACAGAGAAGCAGACCTTTAAAGATGTTAAAATCAATATCAAGATGAGTAAAAAGGTTACCCTTAAAAACATCTACGCTAAAAAGTATCGTTTTAAATACGATAAAAAGGTTATATCTATCCCTAAAAAGTTTACATCTAAAAAAGATAACAGAACCTATAAGATAAAAACTCTTAAAGAGGGTTCTACCGACGTAGAGGTTTACTTAAAGGGTACTAAGGCTAAGGTCGGCGCTTTTAAAGTTACCGCCTGTGATATTAAGACTACTCTTAATAAAAAGTATAAGACATTAAAGCTTAAGTATAACGGACACGGAAGCAGTAACTATATGAAGGACTGCCACATAAGCCTTAATACTATGCTCAGCAACAAGAAGTATAACACTACCTATACCGTTACTATCGGAAACGAAAAGGTAGCTTCCACTTATATTGATAAGAAAAAGACTCATATCTATTCCGTAGGCAAGGGTTCTACTACAGCCGATATTTACCAGAAAATCGGTAAAAAGGAAGAAGAAAAAATCGGTTCGTTTAAGATTACCGTAGAAAAAACTAAGATGAACTACGTAGCTAAGCAGAATATGGCTTACTATCCCGACGGAATCTTCGGCAGCGGAGAGATGGTAGAGTACCTTTCCCCGAAAGAAACTCTCGATATGAAGGCTACTATTGTGAAGTCGCTTATTAATAACCCCCTCACAGGCTCTCACTTTAAGAAAAAGTATTACTCTATTTCCTTTAAGTCGAGCGATACTTCCGTAGCCACTGTTACGTCTATCGGTAAAGTTACCGCTAAAAAGGTCGGCTACGCGATTGTAAATTACTCAATAGGATTCTCGGATAACTCTGTATTTAAGGGCGGATGTCCGATCGAGGTAATAAAAAAATAAAATAACTTTAAAAAACCTGTTGATTTTCTTTGTAAAAAGTATATAATATATCATTGAGAATTATTTGACGAGGGAATGACAAGCGTGGAGATTTTACAGGAAAAAAGATTATTCTTAGTTCGTAACGACGAAGTATTGTTATTTAAGCATAACGACGAGTATGACGGCGACGATAAAAATATCGACGAATATACTAACCCTAAGTTTTTGAGATATATCGGCGTTAAGCGTTATGAGGACGGTATAAAGGAAGTTTACTACTATTTCGCTAAGACTAACGACCTTTATATTACCCAGTCGGGTGAATGGACTGAAATCAAAAAGGCTATTTACTATCCCGCTAAACCGCTTACTTCCGCTGTGCTCAATAACTATATAAGACGCGGACAGTACGATAAGGATTTAAGAGTCGGCGTTAAAAACGGCGATAAAGTAGATTTTACGGTTGTTACCGAATAATTAAAGACCGCTTCGGCGGTCTTTTCTTTACTTTATAGGAAACTGCTTTGAAATGTGCAATATAATAAATATGGCAGATTTACTGATAATTGTAATATCAGAAGCTCCTATAAAGCAAACAATTATTTGTATTGCCCGCTCAGTTGCACGTTGCGCGCGCACGAGCTGAGGTGTTGTCCAAAACTTTGAGGTGTTGTCGAAATCTTTGATTTCGGTAACAATACCCATGCATAGCTGTTTTGGGTAACAACACCCATACACCGGAGATGGCTATACGAAAGCGGACGCGCTGATTGCGCGCGCTTT
>JAHKZS010000047.1 GCA_020626545.1 bacterium | reverse complement strand
GTTATCAGTAATGTCATATTGAGCGGAGAAAATAAGCTCGTACCCCTTTTAAAAGGAATACAAGTCTCGTGTCCCTACTATCTCAAGGAAATATCGCTGTAACAGCGTAGGGAACGGCCTCCGCGCCGTTCCGAGCAAGTTTATCTTATATCGGTGAGGCTTCCTTTTGCGGTAGAAAAACGGTACATATTTACCGTTTCGCCGTTGGCGAAAGGACAGTGCAAATACGTGAATATAGATGCATCGGAACGGCACGGAGACCGTTCCCTACAATCTCAAGGTGACTGCGGAACGATAATCAGTTTTTAGCAGACACTTACCTTAACACCGTAGGGAACACCCTCTGCGGTGTTCCGAGGCGTACTTTCCATTAATGGCAATTTTCCTTTTGCGGCAGCAAAACGGTGGAACCTGTTCCCTACTATGTTAAGGAAGGTGTCTACTGACTACTGAGAACTGAGAACTAAAAACCCCGGCCGATAACGACCGGGGTTTAGTGTTGAGTTAGTGTTGATTTAAAATTCTGACATCGGGTTATAATGCGCTCCGTTAAGACGACATTCAAAATGTAAATGAGCGCCTGTAGACCAGCCTGTCGAGCCAACATAGCCGATAGTCTGTCCCTTTTTAACCTTTTCGCCTGTGGATACTACAGCGTCGGAAAGATGTCCGTAGAGCGTCTGCTTGCCGTTTCCGTGGTCGATAAGTACGAAGTTTCCGTATCCGCCGCCACAACCGCAGGAGCCTGATTTGCCCCAGTTATGAATGCAGGAGTTGTTGCTTTGGATAACCTTTCCGTCGCCCGCGGCGATAACTCTCGCGCCTAAAATTCCGCCGCCCGAGATGTCTATTCCCTTATGGGTATAGCCTCTGTCCTCGCCGAACGGCGATACTACAGAATAGTATCTCGGCACAGGCCATACGAAGCCGGAGGGCGTTATGTGGATTGAACCCGCCGAACCGGAGCCCGAGCCCGTTCCGCCTCGGACATAGTCGGAGTGGTTTTGGTAGCCTTGCTGAACGGCGTATAGTTTTTTAAGAAGCTTTTTGTTTTCCTTTAGGGTTTTCGAAAGTTTCTTCTGTTTATCGGTAACGGTTTTCTCGGATTTTTCACGCTTCTCTCTCTCTTTTTCGAGAGATTTTTTTTCGTCGGTGATTTTCTTAATCTTGCCCTTTAAGCCCTCTATAAGCTTTCTATCGTAGTCCGAAAGGGTTTTAACGAGTTCGAGCTTGTCTACAAAATCGCCGAAGTCCTTAGCTCCGAGTATAATCTCGAGCGAGGTTGTATCTCCCGCCATATAAATAGCGCGGATACGCTTTTTCAGCGCGTTAATCTGAGTTTCTATATCGGCTTTTGCCTTTTTAATTGCCTTTTGTTTTTCCGAAATTCTCTTGTTAATCTTCTTGATTTCGGCGTGAGATTCCTTTATCTGTTTACCGAGCACTTCTATCTGGCTCACAAGAGCGGCGCTGTACTTTTCCTTAGCCTGAATATCGGCTCGCGTCTTTTTAAGCTGTTCTTCGTACTCTTTTTCACGTTTCTGAAGCTCGCTGATTTTCTTATCGTAGGTTTTGGATTTCTTTTTATCGGCGGAAGCTGACGGTAAGAGCAGAGGCGAACATAAAAGACATATTACAAGTAAAGCTGAGATTATTTTTTTATGCATAGTATTCCTTCTTTAGAAGCCTAAGATTTCGTTTCCTTCAAGTTTTAGATATTTTCTGATTGAGATAAATCCCGAAAGCGCGCCGATTACAATTCCCGCGCCTATGAATATTAGCGCGAAGTAGAGTATTACGCTTGTAATCGGTATCGGGGTAAACGGTATTACGTTTGAGCAGATGTTAATTATTCCGTCGTACAGGAATATAATCATAACCGAGGAGATTATCGAGGCTATTAGTCCGATAGCCATTCCCTCGACTACGAACGGCACTCTTACGAACGTGTCCGTCGCTCCGACCGATTTCATAATACTTATCTCAAAACGGCGGTTGTACATAGTCGCTCGGATTGTGTTCGAGATAATGAACAGCGAAATTATCGTAAGCGCTATCATAATCGCTATGCTGAGAGTTTGGACTAAGTTGTTGACCTCGGTTAAACGCTTGGCAATATCGCGCCTGTTGCGCACCGAGTCAACGCCCTTAACCGCGAGGATTTTTTTGACGGTACCGTCGTATTTCGATAAATCTCCCATCGTAACCTTGTAGGCGTCGGGGAGAGGGTTGTCGTCCTTTAGATAAGCGAAAACCTCGTCGCTTAGTTTTTCTTTATAGTCCTTAAAAGCCTCGTCCTTCGGGTAGTAATCGGCTTTTGTTACGTTTTTAACCTTTTCGATTTCCTTGCCTATATATACCGCTTCGATTTTGGAAACGTCGTCTTTAAGATAAACGACGGTTTCGTTATTGTCCGAAACAGTGTCGACAAGATTCTGTACATTCATAGAGAAAAGAACCGCGCTTCCCGTAAGAACCAAGCAGGATACAAGTACGCATATCGACGCGATACTCATAATACGGTTTGTCCATACGTTGCGGAAACCTTCCTTAACTAAATATCCTAATCCGCTTAACTGCATTAGTCCTCACCGCCCTTCGATTCTGTATTGCTCCGAAGTTCGGCTAAAACCTCGTCCACCGAGGCTTCGTCGATTTCGGCGTTTTTGTTTACGGAGAGCGAGTTTAAAATGTCCTCGGCGGTCATATCCTCGGAAGTTTCGGGCTCGGCTGTTGCTTCTTCGATTTCGTCCGCTTCTTCGGATTCGCCTGTTTCCCCGGCTTCCTCAACTTCCTCAGCCGGTTCGGAAGTTTCCGATTTTTCCGTATCTTCGGATTCTTCCGCTTCCTCGATTTCTTCGGGCTGTTCCTCCGTTTTACCGGCTGTTTCTTCTTCAACCGTTTCAGTTTCTTTTTCGGTTTCTTCCGCTTCTTCTGAAGTTTCTTCGGTTTCGGCGGAGGCTTTCTCTGTCACTTCTTCGGGAGCTGTTTTTTCGGATTCTTCCGAAGCGTCGGTTTCGACGGTTAGCTCTATTTCGTCTAAAGAGGACACGGGCTCTTTGGTGTCGTTAACCACACGTCCTTTTTCGATTTCGATAACTCTTTTGCTGAACTGTTTTACAAGCTCGTGCTCGTGGGTAACTACGAGGATAGTAGTTCCTTCCCGCTCGTTTATTTCGGAGAGCAGTTCGATAATTTCGTAGCTCATTTCGGGGTCGATATTACCAGTAGGCTCGTCGGCTATAATGATAGCGGGATTGTTTACGAGCGCTCTCGCTAAGCTTACGCGCTGTTGCTCTCCGCCCGAAAGCTCGCTCGGACGTTTTTTTAATTTATGAGATAAGCCGACTAAACTTAAAATATGAGGTACACGTTCTTTAATCTCCGCGGGAGGAGCTCCGATAGCTCTCATCGCGAACGCCACATTGTCGTAAACCGTCATCTTATCTATAAGACGGAAATCCTGGAAAACCATTCCCATATTACGTCTTAAATACGGAACCTGACGGCGCTTTAATTTAGTAACGTCCATTCCGTTTACAATAATTGTGCCCCCGGAGGGAGTTGATTCGTGCATAATAAGTTTTAGGAATGTACTTTTTCCCGCGCCCGAAGCGCCTACGATAAACACGAACTCACCTTTTTCTATTTCTATACTTACATTGTTTAAGGCGTGAGTTTCGCTGTCGTAGGTTTTAGATACGTCCTTAAACTCAATTATTTTCTCCATATAACCACCAATACTTACAAAAGCCAAAGTGCTGTCAAAAACTCGACAGCACTTAAAAGCTATATATTCAATTAATATTTAACAGGATTAGCCGTGAGGTACTTCTTAACCATTAAAGCTACCTTAAATACGATAGCGTCCTCGAACTCGCGAAGGTCAAGACCTGTAAGCTTTTTGATTTTTTCCAATCTGTACACGAGTGTGTTTCTGTGTACGAATAACTTTCTCGAGGTTTCGGATACGTTTAAGTTGTTCTCAAAGAACTTCTGAATAGTAAAGAGAGTTTCCTGGTCGAGAGTTTCTATCGAACCTCTCTTAAATACTTCTCTTAAGAACATATCGCACAGCGTAGTCGGGAGCTGATAGATAAGACGCGCGATACCGAGGTTATCGTAGCTGATAATATTGCGCTCGGTGTCGAATACCTTTCCTACCTCTAAAGCTACCTGAGCTTCCTTGAACGAACGGGCTAAATCCTTAATACCCGTAACCGCCGTACCGATACCTACTACCGAATGGGTGTAGAACTCGGATGAGAGCGTATCCACGATAGAGGAAGCGAGCTTTTCCAAATCCTTGCTGTCAGCCGCTTCGGAAATTTCCTTAACAAGAGTAATCTCGGTTTCGTTAATATTAATAACGAAGTCCTTAGACTTGTCGGGGAAGAGGTTCTGGATAATATCGAGAGCCGATACATCGGTTTTGGAAGTAACCTTAATGAGTAAGCAAACTCTCAAAACGTCGGAGTTAAAGTGAAGCTCGCGGGCTTTAAGGTAAATATCTCCGGGGAGGATATTATCCATAATTACGTTCTTAATAAAATTGGAACGGTCGTATTTTTCGTCGTAATACTGCTTGATATTGGTAAGAGATACCGCGAGGAGCTTGGCGTATTTCTGAGCGCTCTCGTCATTACCCGAAACAAATACCGCGTACTCGGCTCTTGTGTTGTTGCCGAAAGATTTATAAGTAAATCCGTTAGCTACAAAAGGAGCCTGAGATAATAAAGCTTCGCTGTTAACGCTTTCGTCAACCTCGCCGATTTTTCCGAGGTCGGAACAAGCTATAACGACAGACGTCTCGTCGATAACGCCGATAGTTCTGTCGATAGTATCTTTCATCTGGTGAATAATTCCTTGAAATAATCTGTTAGACATAATTCAATCCTCACTTCTTCACGAAATTTTACAAAACTGTTAAATGCAAAATCATTCTTAATATCCATTTTACACAAAACGGACGAAAAAATCAACCTTTATGACAAATTTATTCAGAAAATTTTAGTATAAATGACTAATTAAGTAAGGAGTGTGAATATTTTGCTATGAAAAAGGGTTGGCTTTCGCCAACCCCTTGTTAGTGTTTAGTAGTTAGTTCTCAGTTTT
>JAHKZS010000046.1 GCA_020626545.1 bacterium | reverse complement strand
TATTTTTCCGCTTTGTCAAGCGAAATTTACTTGTCGGCTGAGGCTTTCTTTTTCTCAGCTTCAAGCCTGTCGAAGCTCTTATCGTCAACCATAATCAGAGTGCTGAGGGGCGGTACGTTTATATCGTTACCGTCAATTCTCTTGTACTCGGTTATACCGTTTTCGTCGTCATAATCGAGAATTACCCACGAATGAGGTAATGTTGTATGAGATTTAAGGGTGATATGCGCGGGGCCGTGACTGTTATTAAACAGCATAGCCATCATATCCCACTCGCCGTGGTTGATATTGGGAACGGTATAAGCTATACAACGTCCGTCTGTTTCAAAGTAAGTGTTACTTACGGTGACAGTCGTAGGCTCTCTGAACGGAGAGAACATCTTACGTACTCTGATAAGCCCTTTATAATAACGAACAAGCTCCTTATACTTTTTAAGTCTTGTCCAGTCGATAGCGTTAACCGAAAGAGGAGATTTATAGCTGTTGTGGTCGCCGTGCTTAGTACGAGCCATCTCCTCGCCCGCTAATATAAACGGAATACCCTGAGATGTAAATACCAACGCGGCGGAAAGCTTATTCATATCTATAACAGTTTCGTCGTGAGTATCGTAGTCGGAAATATTCTGGGATTTTAAAATTTTATCCCATAAAGTAAGGTTATCGTGAGCCGAGTTATAGGTAACACACTGAGTAGGCTTTTTGAAGTGTTTAAGGAAAGTATCTGACGAACAAGCGAGAATACCTGAAATAACATAATAGATATTATGGGTATTACCCTGAATATATCCGATAGAAGCGTCGTCGGTATTACCCTTAAGCGCGTTTCTGAAACTGTCGTTAAACATAGCTATGCGCGAGCTTAATCTATAGGCGTTCTCTTTAACGGAAGCTTCCTCAAAAGTAATTCCGTTTTCGCCGAGATCAGCGGTCCAAGGTTCGCCGTAAATGAGGATTCTCGAGTCAATCTCATCCAAAGATAAACGAACAAGATTCATAGTATTTGTATCAATACAACCCATAAGGTCGAATCTGAAGCCGTCGATATGGTACTCATTAGCCCAATAGCAAACCGAGTTTACGATATAGCTTCTCGCCATTTCCTTTTCGCTCGCGAAAACATTACCGCAGCCCGAGGAATTTAAGAAACGTCCGCCGTGTTTTCTGTAGTAATAATCGGGATAAGTTCGGTTAAAACACGAATCCGTAGAACTTGTATGATTATAAACAACGTCCATAATAACGCCGATTCCGGCGTCGTGGAGAGCTTTTACCATCGACTTAAACTCTCTTATACGGACATTACCATCGAAAGGATTCGAAGAATACGAGCCCTCGGGAACGTTATAGTTAGCGGGATCATATCCCCAGTTATACTCATTTTTATCGGGATGAGCTTCATCCACCGAGTCAAAATCATAAACAGGGTTTAGATGTACGTGTGTAATACCAAGCTGTTTAAGATAATCAAGACAGGTAGAAACATCTCCCTCGCCGTTGATTGTAGTACCTGTTTCGGTAAAAGCAAGGTACTTTCCTCTGTTTTCAGGCGACACGCCCGAAGTTTCGCTGCCCGAGAAATCACCCACGTGAACTTCCCAGATTATAGCGTCGGTCGGGTTTTTAACGTAGATATGCTTATCGGACGCCCAACCCTCAGGATTAGTAGACTCTAAATCGCAAACCATAGAACGTTTTCCGTTAACACCGACAGCTTTTGAATAAATGTCCTGAGTTTCTCTAGTAACCCCGTTAAATGTAACAAGGTATGTATAGTAAAGGTTTTTTAAGTCGCCGTAAACGGTAACAGACCAGATACCCGTATTTTTATCGAAAACAAGTCCGTAGCTCTCGAGCTTCTGAGCGCCCGGTTCTTCGTCGGAGCCTGTTTTATATAGCTGTACACGAATATCCGAAGCCTCGGGAGACCATACCTTAAATACGGAACGGTCAAAAGTATAAGTACAACCTAAATCCTGTCTCTTTGAATTCATCAATTTATCCCCCAAATTAATCAAATTATTATCAAGACACAGCTATTTTTTTATACTCGCTGTTAAACTTTTTAATTATACTCGGATAATCAACATACGCGACATTCATATCCACCCGCGCGTTGATACCGCTGACAACACCGTTACTTGAGTACTGCCAAATTGAAAAGCTTTTTGAGTATTTATTTGAATTATATGTATTATCAAGGTAGCTCGCTACCCAAAAATCCCATTTTACACCGAGGGTTCTTTTATCCATAAAATTATTATAAATCGAGTTAGAAGTATAAACCCCGGGATAATATCCGCCTCGTTTAATATATTTACAAAAAGTATTTATCATTTTTGTGTTTTCGTCAACTCTTTTGTAGTTCATAAGCTGAGAAAACTCAAAGTCGAAAAACACGGGATAATTAAAGCTCTTGTCCTTAATATAGCCTAGAACTTCATTAGCTTCACGCTTAGCTTCCACGGCGGTAGTCGCGTAGGTATAATAATAACAACCCAAATCAAGTCCCGCGTCTTTAGCGTTTTTGTAGTAAGTATCGAAGTTAGCGTCTTTTCCGCCCTGGCTTGTACCTACCCGCATAATAACGAAGCTGTAGCCGTCGGATTTAACTTTATTAAAGTCGATAGTTCCCTGGTACCTGGACACATCTATTCCCTTGGCTTTTATTTTGCCGGCGGGAATTGAACACGTATTAATATCATCCACAGAGTTTACCTGACGGCTCGTAGTAACCGCGATTTCGGTGGTAGTAAAAATCATAATTAATACAATTATTATCGCTAAAAAAATAATTATCTTTTTATGGCTGATTACGAAGTCTTTCATAATTATTCCTCAAAATTGCACAATTAGACACTCAATTTATTATAACGGTTTGTGTCGTATTTTGCAATAGAGGTAATAATTTTGTTAACATTTGCATAAAAATCGTTACATTTTAAATCGATTAATATTAATAATGATTTTTAAATCCCTCGCCGTAAATCGCGGACGCTGTTGTAACGACGATAAATACAGATGAATCGCGGGATTTTACTATATTTTTCACCTTAAAAACCTGGTTAGGACGAACCGCGCAGACTAGAAGTTTCTTATCGTTACCGCTATAAGCTCCGTAAGCGTTTAAAACGGTTATTCCGCGCGGAACACCGCTTAAAAGCGCCGATAGAACCTCGTTATGTTTCTCGGTAATTATAAGCATAAGCTTTCCGTTATCAGCGGACATTCCGTAGATTATGCGGTCGATAAGCTTAGAGCTTACAAAAATCGAAATAACGGCGTATAAACCGGCCTCAATACTATTATATACAAAAGCTGAGATTATGACTATTACCGCGTCGGAAATCATTATAAGATATCCGATTGAAAATTGCGGAAAACGCCTGTTAATTAGTGAGGCTACTAT
>JAHKZS010000045.1 GCA_020626545.1 bacterium | reverse complement strand
GGTTCACATTTACCACTAAATCGATGCCCTTGCCGAAGCCGTGGTACTCAACGGCAGGACAAGCAGCTTAAATCAAGCTGCTAATGCAACTTTATTTTTGTCAGTTATTTTAAAAATTGTGGATTTTATAGCGGTTCCACACCGCTACTCGCTTACCAAGGTTCAAAATCCCCGTCGAAACCTTTACATCCCCATTTATTAAGTTGATAGTTATGGGATATGAACTACAACTTATCTATATCTTTCCTTTAACTCGCGCTCGATTGCGCGCTTAGCGGATTTTCTCGCCATATCGTCGCGCTTATCGTAGAGCTTTTTACCTTTACAAAGTCCGATAGACAGCTTAATATTATTGCCTTTAAAATAAACGCTCAGCGGTATAATTGAGTATCCCTGCTGTTGAGTTTGTCCGAAAAGCTTCATAATTTCTTTCTTATGCATTAAAAGCTTTCGAACCCTCAGCGGATCTTTACACCAAACAGCGCCCTGTTCATAAACCGAAATATGAAGTCCGTTTACGAAAATTTCGCCCTTAACTATCGAACACCAACTGTCTTTAAGGTTAACTCTGCCCGCGCGGATTGACTTTACTTCCGAGCCTTTGAGCTCAATACCGGCCTCAAAGGTTTCCTCGATAAAGTAATCGTGATAGGCTTTTTTGTTTTTAGCTACAGTTTTTATAGTATCTGAACTCAAAGCTCATTCCTGCCTTCCAACGCGCGCGCTAAAGTTACCTGGTCGGCGTACTCTAAATCTCCGCCGACGGGTATTCCGTAAGCGAGACGAGTTACTTTTATGCCCATAGGTTTCAGAAGCCGTGAGATATACATAGCCGTAGCGTCGCCCTCGACGGTAGGATTAGTCGCCATAATAACCTCCGTTACATCTCCCGAAAGTCTAGCGATAAGCTCCTTGATTTTTAAATCGTCGGGACCGATATCGTTAAGAGGGGAGATTGCTCCGTGGAGTATATGGTAAACACCTCTGTACTCGTCGGTAGCCTCCATCGCCATAGCGTCTCTGGGAGTTTCCACTACACAGATAACGCTTTTATCACGCTTTTCATTTCTGCATACAGGACAAAGCTCGCTGTCGGTTAAATTACAGCATACCTTACAGTAATGAATCTTCTCATGAGCGTCGATAATCGCTTCGGAAAAATCTCTCGCTTCTGTTTTTGGCATATTTAATACATAATATGCAAGCCTTTGGGCAGTTTTATAACCGATACCTGGCATTTTTTCGAACTGCTCCACTAATTTTTCGAGCGGAGCTACATTATAATTAGCCATTAATTCTACCGATTAAAACAGTCCGGGGATATTAAGTCCGCCCGAAAGCGCGCTCATAGTATCCTCTTTTTCCTGGGAAGCGGCTCTTAAAGCTTCGTTAGTAGCCGCGATGATGAGGTCTGAGAGCATTTCGGCATCCTCAGGGTCAATTACTTCGGGGTCAATCTCGATAGACTTAACTTCGAGTTTACCTGTTACCGTTACTTTAACAGCTCCGCCGCCAGAGGTTGAGCTGTACTCTTTTGCCTCGAGTTCTTCGGTAGCTGTCTCCATAGCTTCCTGCATTTTTTGTGCCTGGCGGGCGATCTGCTGCATATTGCCTGCTCCGCCGCCACCGTATCCTTTAGGTAATCTTGCTTTCATTTTATTCAATCCTTTCAATTTTCAACTTTTAAATCTATATCGCTCTCTTTAAGACTGTTTATTAAATCTGTAAGAGGGTCTTTTTTATCTTCCTTAACCTCGGGTTTTCTGTAAGGGCCGAGGCTGTATGCCTTTCCTGTAATCTCCTGAACAGCTTTTTTGAGATTGGATCTCTGGGAGCTTTCCTTTAGAAGCCTGAACGGAATGTCGCTGTCCGCGTCGATTAAAAGATAGTTTCCGCTTTCGTAAGCGTTGGTTCCGCTGAACGCCGCGGCGATTCCTTTAGAGTATCTCTTAATATTCTCGACAACCTCAGGCCATTGCCTGAACGGCTTAGCGTTATTGTAAAGCGCTTCTAAATCTACCGACGGCCTTTTAGGTTTAGGAGGTTCGGCTTTAACCGTTTCCGCCTTAGTTGGTTCATCTTCGGGAACGGGAGCGGCTTCAACTTTCGGAATATCCGCCATAGCGGGCGGGGGAGGGAGTATCTCCTTTTCGTCGGGAATACTTTCCTTTACCGTTTCCGCTTCTTGCGGAGTTTCTTTAACTTCGACGGGCTCGGGCTTTTCTTCCTGAGTTTTAACCACGGTTTTAAGCTCGGGCGTATTAGTTACAGCAACTCCTGATTTTAGAGCCTTTTCCAATGCCGAAACTCTCGCGACAAGCGCGTCGTTAGTTCCCTCAAGCTCGGGAGCCGACAGCTTAACAAGAGCCATTTCAAGCTCGGTTTTGTTGCTGTTGCCCTTACCCATACGCTGATAAGTGTTCTGTAAAACGTCCATAATATAGACGATTTCGCCTAAGGTGAGATAGTCAGCCTGAGTCTGAGCCATTTCGAATTCATCCGCGGACATAATGATATGAGTCTGCGGATTTCTGGTGCATTTAATCATCATAAGGCTTCTGAAATGGTCGAGAAGCTCGTCGCATAAGCGCGCCATATCCTTGCTCTCTCTGTGCAGACGGCTCAAAACATCTAAAGCCTTAGCTGTGTTTTTATTTATACACGCGGTGGAAAGCTCGAAAAGATAATCTTTGCGGGCAAGTCCCGCGGAGTTTCTTACGATTTCTGTCGTAATATTGGTGCTTGTGCCGAGACATCTGTCCATAAGCGAAAGCGCGTCACGCATAGCTCCGTCGGCAATCGCCGCGATAAGATACGCCGCGTCGTCCTCGATGGAAGCGCCCTCGTTTTCGGCTACAAATTTCAGCCTGTTTTTAATATCCTCGGGGGAGATTCTGTTAAAATCGAATCTCTGGCATCGTGAGAGGATAGTAGTCGGCAGTTTATGAACTTCGGTAGTCGCCAGTATAAATACTACATGCTCGGGAGGTTCTTCGAGAGTTTTGAGCAGAGCGTTAAACGCCTGATCGGTGAGCATATGAACCTCGTCGATAATATATACTCTGTACTTAGCCCTCGCGGGTCGAAACTGAGCTTCGTCGATTACCGCGCGGATATCGTCAATACCGCGGTTAGAAGCCGCGTCCATCTCGACAACGTCAAGAATACTTCCGTCGTCGATACCCTTACAGTTCTCACATTCACAGCAAGGATTACCGTCCTGAAGGTTAAGGCAGTTGACCGCCTTGGCGAGTATTTTTGCGCAGGTGGTTTTACCTGTACCTCTCGAGCCTGTGAAAAGGTAAGCGTGGTTTAGACGACCGCTTTTGAGCTCGTTTTCTAAGGTTTTTGTAACCTGGGGCTGACCTGATACGTCCGAGAACTTCTGAGGTCTCCATTTACGATATAAAACCTGATACAAAATACTCACTCCTTTAGTTTTGAATGTAAAAAAATTGCAAACCGTAAGACCGTACTTACGGCCACTCGTTTAAATAAGTGAACGACAGACTTACTACATCGCATCTAAGTCATGCTTAATGCTGCTCGGTTCCCCGCCTGACATGGTTCACAGACCTCAATCGTGCAGGGCCTGCCGCTCACTTATTTAAACGAAATTCATTCGGTTCGCAACTCTTAGTTATTGTAACACAATTCTGACAATAAATCAATAGTTTATATTGAATATTAAGTTTTTAAATTATATTGAATATAAAGTTTTTAAATGTTATACTAAAGATAATAAGGAGGCGCTTTATTATGGGAATGGAAAAAATAATTGAAGTAATTGGTGTAAAGCTTGTCAGTTATTTATTTACTTCTCTTATTATGTACGGTATATTTAAAAAGACGGGAGAAGATAAATATAAAGCTTTTATTCCGTATTACAGAATATGGGTGTTTTATAAGCTTATAGATTTATCCAAGCTTTGGTTCAGCCTTTATATTATAACGTGTGTTTTAGGATATTTCGAAAACTTTATAAACTTATTCAATATTAAAGTCTTCGGAAATTATTATTTTGTGATTATATTTATATCGTTCGTAATAAGTGTTGTTCTAGGAATTTTTGTTTCCGACCAACTCGGCAACTCCTTCGGAAAAACAAGAGGATTTAAAATCGGTTATTTTTTCCTGCCGACAATATTCGGCTTGATTGCCGCGTTCGATAAATCAGAATACTTAGGACCGAACGGAAGATAAAATAAAAGGAGGGGAAGGTATGTCGGATACAATTTATACCATTTCAATAGTTGATAAGGAAATAACCGAAAACGGAGTGTTGATTTATGGCGGATGATTTGCTTCCTGACTTACTCGGTGAAAAGGATATGAAATCCGCATGGAAGAATAAGCCTTTTAAAGTAATTGGGCTTATATTTTTGTTTTTAGTTGATTTTGCTATTGCAATTATTCCCGCGGGATTATTGGGAGATATAATAGATAAAATTAAGGTAACTAATAATTTGACATGGTTAATTAATTTATTGTATAATATTTCTTTTTTTATTGTTTTTGTTATCTGTTTTGCGTTACTTGTTTTTCTTGAATACTTAATAGTAGGTTTAATAGTTTCTATAATAAAAAAATCAAACCGATAAAACAACGGCTGCCAAATTGGCAGCCGTTAACTGTTAATTGTTAATTATTAATTGTTAATTAACTTATCCTCATCAGACCAGCTGTAGAGCTTTCTGATTTCCTTACCGATAATCTCTGAGGGATGCTCGCTGGCTAACTTTCTCATAGCTCTGAAGTGAGCCTGTCCGCCTGCTTCGGACATATCGAGTAAGAATTCCTTAGCGAAGGAACCGTCCTGAATGTCCTTGAGAACCTGCTTCATAGCCTTTTTGCTGTCCTCGTTGATAATCTTGGGGCCTGTGATATAATCGCCGTACTCAGCAGTGTTGGAGATAGAATATCTCATACCCGCGAAGCCTGACTGATAAATAAGGTCTACGATTAACTTCATCTCGTGGATACACTCGAAGTAAGCGTTTCTCGGGTCGTAGCCAGCCTCTGTTAATGTTTCGAAACCTGCCTGCATTAAAGCGCATACGCCGCCGCAAAGTACAGCCTGCTCGCCGAAGAGGTCGGTTTCTGTTTCTGTACGGAAAGTAGTCTCTAAGATACCCGCTCTCGCTCCGCCGATACCGGCGCCGTAAGCTAAAGCCATATCTAAAGCTTTGCCTGTAGCGTCCTGATAAACAGCTACAAGACAGGGAGTACCCTTACCTGCCTGATACTCTGAACGTACTGTATGACCGGGAGCCTTAGGCGCGATCATTGTAACGTCAACGTCAGCGGGAGGTACGATCTGACCGAAATGAATGTTGAAACCGTGAGCGAACATAAGCATATTGCCTGCCTCAAGGTTAGGAGCGATATCTTTCTTGTACATAGAAGCCTGTTTCTCATCGTTGATAAGAATCATAATGATGTCGGCTTTTTTAGCGGCCTCGGCTGTTGTGTAAACCTCGAAGCCCTGCTCCTCAGCTCTTGCCCAGGATTTAGAACCCTCGTAAAGACCGATAATAACGTTAGCGCCGCTTTCTTTAAGGTTAAGAGCGTGGGCGTGGCCCTGGCTGCCGTAACCTACGATAGCGATTGTCTTACCGTCTAAAAGTGAGAGGTTACAATCTGACTGATAGAAAATTTTTGCGTTTGACATTTTGATTTTCCTCCTTGCCGCGAATGCGGTATATAATAATAAATTAATATGTAACGTGATTAAGCCTGAACAGCGGTTTTACCCTTGTCGATGGCGATAGTGCCTGTTCTAACTATTTCACGGATACCATACGGTTTTACTAAATCTGTAAGCGTAGCGATTTTCTCAACAGTTTCGCAGTATTCAAGCGTCACCGTAGTAGTCGCTACATCGACCACCTTAGCCTGCATCAATTCGGCGATTTTAAGAATCTCGAATCTCTTAGCGGCGGGGCAGTGGACTTTTATAAGACACAGCTCGCGGCTTATAAACTCGCCTTCGATAAGTCTTTTTACCTTTATTACGGGTATAAGCTTGTTGAGCTGTTTTTCGAGCTGTTCGACTACATACTCGTCGCCGTTAGCGACTATAGTAATTCTCGAAACAGTCGGATCTGCTGTAACTCCTACAGCCAGCGAGTCGATATTAAAACCTCTCCTTGAGAAAAGTCCCGAAACCTTGGAAAGTACGCCCGCCTGGTTTTCAACTAAGACTGATAATGTATATTTCATATCTTACCTCACAATATAGACGGTGTATCGGGATGAACCTGACATACGAGTACGAAAGGCTTATCGCTCTCGACAATCTGATGGATGTATTTTTCAGCGTCCTCGTTAGAGCTTACCTCAGCGCTTTCGATTCCATAAGCCTTAGCCAAGGCTACGATATCGGGCGACTCGTTGAGGATAGTCGCTGAGTGACGGCCGTTATAATAATTATCCTGGAGCTCTCTTACCATACCAAGACGGTAATTTCTCATAACTATAATTTTTATATTAAGGTTGTTCTGAACGATAGTGGAGAGCTCGTTTAGGCTCATCTGAAAACTTCCGTCGCCGCATACTACAACGACATCGCGTTTTTTAAGTCCGAGCTTAGCGCCGATAGCGCAGGGGATAGAGTAGCCCATTGTACCCATACCGCCTGTGGTGAAAAATCTGCCCTCGCGGATTCTGAAGTTGTTGGCGCACCAAATCTGGTTCTGACCTACATCGGCGCAGAGAATCGCCTTGCTCTTTAACATAGAGCTGAGTTTACCGATTAGGGTTCTCGGCTCAACGTAACCGTCGAAGGTGGAGATTTTGCTCTGGTAATGAGCTTTGAGGTCTTTAACCTCAGCGTCCCACTCGTCGTTTATTCTAAAGTCGCCTATATTTTCTATAAGCTTCTTCATAACGTGGTTCATATCGCCGACAATAGGTATATCAACCTTAACGTTTTTGCCGATTTCGGCGGGATCAATGTCTATATGAATAATTTTAGTGGTATTTTCACTCATCTGGTCGGGAGCGGCAATCGCTCTGTCGCCGAGCCTCGCTCCGCAAACTATCGCTAAATCGGTGGTGTGGAGCGCTTTATTGGCGCATTTACGGCCGTGAGTTCCGAGCATTCCGAGGTAAAGCGGATGGTCGCTCGGCATAACGCCGATACCCATCATAGTTGAAAGTACGGGAATCTGAGTCATTTCGGCGAATTTCTGTAATTTAAGCTTAGCTCCCGAAGATAAAACTCCGCCGCCTGATACGATAATCGGGCGTTTAGCTTTTTTAATAAGCTCAACCGCTCTTTTAACCTGAACTATATGACCTTTAGTGTTGGGTTTGTAACTCTTGATATTGACGGTTTCGGGGTACTCAAAGCTCTCAATTTCGTTGAGCTGAATATCAATCGGGATATCTATAAGTACAGGGCCCGGACGTCCCGTAGCCGCTATGTGAAAAGCTTCCTTAAATACACGCGGTAAATCCTCGGTTTTTGTGACTAAGTAGCTGTGCTTTGTAAAAGGTTCGCAGGCGCCTGTTATATCGGCTTCCTGGAATACATCTCGTCCGAGTAAATCCGAACGCACCTGACCTGTAATGGCAATCATCGGGATAGAGTCCATATAAGCCGTGGCGATACCTGTAATGAGGTTAGTCGCTCCGGGACCCGAAGTAGCTACGCATACGCCCGGTTTCATTTTAGCGCGGGCGTAACCGCTTGCGGCGTGAGCCGCGTTCTGTTCCTGACGAACTAATACACTTTTAATATCTGAATCGTATAATGAATCGTAAAACGGACAAATGGTTGCTCCGGGATAGCCGAATACGGTATCAATACCCTCAGCCTGTAAGCATTTTACCATTATATCTGCTCCGCTAATCATAGGTTAATCTCCCTTAAATCATACTTTCGGATAATAATCCAACATTAAACTACATTATAATACAAATAGGTGGAAAAGTAAAGACTTTTATTGGTTAATATATTAAAACAAAAGTAATACCCGCGCCGAAATGACGCGGGTTTAATCTATACTTTGGTTTTAAGAATCCTTGTCGCCCATAATACGCAGAGCATACATACTCCCGTATCC
>JAHKZS010000044.1 GCA_020626545.1 bacterium | reverse complement strand
TTATAATAAAATAAATAATAATAATTATAATTTTAAAAAAACAAATCCAATTGATAAGCCGAGTTACGACTTAGCCGAGCTTATGAAAATAAAGTGAGGAATTATTAATATACTTGAAAATTATTCACATCGGTAGTAAAATTAAAGTAACTCTAACAGAAAAGAATGGTTATTATGAAAAAAATAAAAAGATGTCTTATAATCATATTATCGGTTCTGATACCCGCGGTATGCGCAGTGACTACGGCTTCCGCTAAAACGACAGTTGACGGAGATTACACTTACACCGCGCTTGCGGATAACACAGCTTGTATCAACTCCTACAACGGCAAAGCTGAGAGCCTGATTATCCCCGGCGAAATCGGCGGAATGACCGTATCGTCGATAGGCTCGGGCGCGTTTGAAAACAACAACAATCTCGTGAGCGTTGAGATGCCCGACACGATTACAGCTATCGAAAGCTCAGCGTTTTTGTCGTGCGGTAAATTAAAGTCGGTTAAGCTTTCCGAAAACCTTAAAACTATGGGTTTTGAAGCCTTTACATACTGCGAAAGCCTTGCCGAAATTACTCTGCCAAAAACGCTCGAGGAGCTCGGCCGCTATCCTTTCTCTCACTGCAAAAATCTAAAGACGGTTAACGTCGAAAACGGCAGCAAAACCTTTTCCTCACTTGACGGCGTACTGTATAACACAGACAAAACGAAGCTGATTCAATACGCTCCGGGAAAAGACAATGCCGAGTTTAATATCCCCGACGGCGTTAAAACTCTAGGCGAAGCGTCGTTTTCGACCTGCGATAATTTAACAACCGTTAAAATTCCCGACAGCGTTACCGCGCTGGAGGACTCGGTATTCGAGGCGTGTAAGGGACTTTCCGACATCACGGTTCCCGAGTCCGTAAACGAGTACGGCTTCGGCGTATTTATGGATTGCGAAAAGCTTAAGGACGTTACACTCCCCGACAAGAATGAAGATATCGGAATGTATACCTTCGACGGCTGCAAGTCGCTCGAGAGCGTTAAGCTTCCCGAAAACTTAAAAAGTATCGGCGATTGTACTTTTTACGAATGCGCAAGTCTAAAGAGCGTTACCATTCCCGACGGAGTAAAGTCAATCGGACACGACTCGTTCTACGGTTGCAAAATGTTGTCCTCTGTGGAGTTGCCCGAAAATCTCGAGACAATTTCGGATTACGCTTTCGGCTATTGCGACAGCATTGAGAATATAAGCTTAGGCGCTAATCTGAAAGAGGTCGGAGAAAGCGCGTTCAGATGGTGCGCTGAACTTAAAAACGTCGAGATTAAAAACGGTCTTACAAAGCTAGGCGTGTACACCTTCTCAGCCTGTCCGAAGCTTAAAACGCTCGCTCTGCCCGACAATCTCGATAAAATTGACGATTACACTTTTTCGGACTGTACAAGCCTTACGGATGTACATCTGGGTTCTAAGTTAAAATCAGTCGGCGAAGGAGTTTTCGAAAACTGTAAAAATCCAAACAAAATCACCGCTGAAAATACCGACACAAAGATTTACGACGGAGCATTTAATAAAGTTTCGGCTGAGTGCGTAATTTCCGGACATTCCGGTTCGTATATCGAAAGCTACGCTAAAAACCACGGTATCAAGTTCAAGAGTATGGACTCCCCTGTCTCGATAAAAAAGCTTAGTATCGCAAAAATAAAACCTCAGCGTTTTAAGAAAGGCAAAATTACAGCCAAAATATCTATAAAAAATAATCACCACACCTTAGTTGAAAATATAGACTTTAAAACCAAGTATATTAACAACTCTAAAATCGGCACGGCTAAGGTTACTATAACAGGCAAAGACGGCTACAACGGCACGATAACTAAATCATTTAAAATCATTAAGGGCATAAACCCCGTTACCGTAACCGTCAAGAAATCTGCTGCGGCAAAGTCACGCTCAACCGTTTCAATTAAAAAAGCGGTTAAAGTTAAGAAAGCCGAGGGCAAGGTAACTTATAAGACAAATAATAAAAAAGTTACCGTCAAAAACGGCACAATGAAAATCGCTAAAGGTCTGAAAAAGGGCAAGACTTATAAAGTAAAAATCATTGTCACCGCTAAAGGGAACAGTAATTATAAAGCTAAAACGATTACAAAAATTATTAAAATAAAAGTAAAATAATCACCCGTTTAAAAGGAGCCGGCTAGTGAGCCGACTCCTTATATTCTTATTCTATTAGGCTTTTTTATTCCACTAACAAATACTATTTTTTCTGAAAATCGCTAATAGCATATATTACTATATTCGGTTTAGTGTTCTTTATATTGCTAAACATAATCTTCCATTTTGAAATTTGTATTTTAGGCATAGTGGATTATCTGCATACTATTTGCTATAATATGTGCAGAAACGAGGATGATATAATGAGAAAAATGACTATTCATACAAAAAATAGCAAAAATGTTATTTGAATAAAACATAACAATAAACCGTAGCCGAGAATTCAAGCCTCTCATTGCTACGGTTTTAGTTTATGAATATAAAAAGTATTATAAGTCCAAGTATTCTCTGACAAATCTTTCATACTGCCATTCTGGACCGTCAAATAACATCTGCCAGATAATGTCCGCTAACTCTGATTTATCGCATTTCTCTAAAAATTCCGAGATTGCGTATTCCTCATCCTCATGACGCTTTTCCTCATAATCCCAATATTCCTCGAGTTCAGTTTTGTAACGCTTTGCCTCATCGGGAAACGCCTTAAAAAACATCGCCATTTGATGCTTACATACAATTCTTTTTCCGTTAGCGTGAGGGCAGTTGCAGTGCGATTTTCTCGGATGATTTACATCGATAAAAACTTCATACGGCTCGTTACCTCTGCCGTCCACAAAACCTTTGTACTGTCCATCCCCGACTTTTTCTATTACATTTACTTTATTACTGCTGTAATAATCATAGCCGCGATAAACTGACTTTCCGCTCGCGCAAGTTAACAAACTCATACCTTTAACTCCTACTCATTTGGCTGTAAAAACATAACATAACTGATAATAAAAGTTTTTCCAATCTGTCTCGCCCCGTCAACAACAAGAATTTTATCGGAGTTTGATTTTAAATAATCCTCAATAAAAGATTCAATCTTACGATACAGCATAATCATTACTCACTTTTCAATGTTTTTAGTTGAAAAATTATTACACTTTTCAATATTAATAATAGCTAAAAAATACACTTTGTCAATATAGTGTTTATTGTTATTACTTATTCCTCAATTTCAAACATCCTAAGCAAACGTCTGAACGTGTCCTGTCCGTCGAGACAAGTGTCCGTCAGATAACCGGGCTCATTATTCCACTGCGACAACCCGCGGTAATAGTAATTCTTTTTCGAGTCTTCGATTATAAAGGGAACAATTCTATAACGCAGGCACTCCTTTAAGGCAATTAGCCTGCCAACTCTGCCGTTACCGTCTTGGAACGGGTGAATACTCTCAAAATCATAGTGAAAGCGGATAATGTCTTCTATATTTACGTTACTTATCGATTCGTACTCGGACAACAAGCCTTTCATCCGCGCCGGCACATCTTTTGGTTTAGTCGTTTCGTGACCGCCGACAACATTAGCTCGTTTTTTATAATCTCCTACCGCAAACCACGATAGCGTTGAATCCTTTGTATTTTGTTTGAGAATACGGTGCAATTCTTTTATTATATCCTCTGTGAGAGGTTCTTCCGCCGCGTCAATTACATAGTCAATCGCGCGGAAATGCTGTACTGTTTCGAGAATATCATCAACAGGTATCCCGCCGCTGACATCGACCGTATACGTTTCATATATCATACGCGTTTGAGCCTCGCTAAGCTTGCTGCCTTCGATATGATTTGAGTTGTAAGTCATACGCACCTGCAGCTCGTGGTAAATACCGCCCGTCATACCGATACTTTTTTCGTCTCGGAGCGTCTGCAACAGAGGATTATCCGAAACCTCTCTGTAAAGCTCTTGCGGTTCGCACTCAAAATATTCGGCTATTCTTTTTATAACGTGGTCTGCTATCTTTTCTCCCCGACTGATTTTCGCGATAGTACGGGAGGATACGCCGAGTTTATCCGCAAGTGTTGAACGTGTCATATTTTTTTCATTTAAATTTTTCAATAAACCGTCATACGAATACATAACTACGCCCCTTTTCTTTACTTATTATACTATATTATACCCAAAAAGTAAAGTTTTATTCAGCCGTAAGTAAAGATAAAGTTCGTGGATATTGAAAAACAGGCTCGGAATCTACTCCAAGCCTGTCTCCAATCATAAACTGTAATAATAATTCTTTATTTTCTTCGCCATTAACTTACGACGCTGTTCAAGAAAGTTTTCATAATCGTCACAGTTCATATCTGTTATTTCAAATGGAATACAGTTAGTATCAAGATTCTGTCGCAATAATTCCAAGTCAGTTATAGAACCGCAAGTTAATTTCTTTGTTTCACATTGTTTTACTGCATCCGCAAAATATTCATATGGAGCCTTTTTGCCGATAGATTTATTGA
The DNA here is from genome assembly GCA_020626545.1 of bacterium. Classification (GTDB taxonomy): domain Bacteria; phylum Bacillota; class Clostridia; order Oscillospirales; family Acutalibacteraceae; genus Ruminococcoides. The sequence goes on along the minus strand of JAHKZS010000044.1, from coordinate 3,189 downwards.
CCTGAGTATCAAGAAAAGCATAATTCGCGATTTGATTATACATATTTTTCTCAAATCCATTTGATTTTAAGTACTCTTTAGGGAATATATGATGTATATCTCCGGTAATATATATCAAATCCTTTACGGAAAGATTATTTGATAATAAAGATAAATCATTATCTTTTACTTGCGCCGCTAAGTAAACCAAATAGGTAGGACTAATAGTCGATGTTCTTTCTAAATCCTGCACAACTTTTACTTCCCAGAAATTATCAGAAAGTATTGCGGCTTCCATTCCTTCCAGCGTTTTAATCACACCATTTTCATTAATCTGTTTTATGTCGCGATAAAATGCTGATTCAGGGGAACTGCTATATCTTCCCGTAAGAACAGAAAGAACATACCATTTTTGAACTATGCTCTTTATTTCGCTAACCGAAATGGTCTTATCTTTAGCCAGCCGCAGATACAACGAATACGCAAAATCAAGCGCCATTTCGGAATTCACCAATTTAGGAGATATAAAACCTGCTCCTCGGATAGCAAGCATAAAATTTGTGAAATTATTTTTATTAATTACATTTAATACACCTTGCTTTAGTCTTTCGTATGTATCCTCTATTATCTCACTTTTAAAATCTCTTGTTTCAAAATCTCGTCCGGATAAAAGACTTACTAGGTCTGCAAGTTTTGCTCTTGGGTATGTATGCATAAACGCAACTCTTAATATATCGTCACATTCGGGATCATATACATTTTCTTTATCTTCTTTAAGCCACGATATCTTAGACATATACTCACTTGAAGCAAATTCTACATCATATTCTTTAATATAATCATAAAATGAAGGTTCTTTACATAAGTGAGCAAAATAATCAATTGCTTTTCGCATTGTATTACCGCCATGTTCTTCATCAGCGGCGATTTTAGACATTACAAAATCACCTTGACTTAAAGCGGTACCCTTTGAGTTAATTCGGATAAAAATATCAGTTACAATGTCAATATCCAAATTATCGGATAATTCTATTACACCCATAAGGCGATTTCCGATTGAACGAAGATTAGTAAGAATTTTATCTAAAGTTTCAGGATTCATTTCCGGATTATCTTCACAAAACTTACTGATAAAAGAAAAAACCGAAAAGTCATCCTTAAAAACTTCCGCAATATCGGGAATCCATTTCTTGCTTTTTAGGTGACTTTGATCCTGAACAGCAAATATCTGAGCGTCTCGATCCGTAGAAAGAGCTTCAAAAGGGTTAAAAGCAATTTTAATTCTTCCAGTTTTGTAATTCTTGTTTATAACATTAACTCCAGCAATTGCTGTCATTAAAGCAGTAACTCTTTGCTGTCCATCGATTAGTATCTTTTTTCCTGAAGAAATACTTCCGTCTTTAAGTTTAACATTTGGATTTTTCCAAATTATCAAGTAGCCTGTCGGATAACCTTTATAAAGAGAGTCCAATAAATCTCGAACTTGTGCCTTTTTCCACACAAATGGTCTTTGAATTTCAGGGATAGCAATACTGCCCGACTTTATTAATCCTAAAATAGCACTTACGCTCAATGTATTTGGGTTATACTTTTCAACTATCATATTAATACCCCCCTATCTCTTTTAAAAAGCCAAAAAAATATTAGCATACTGTTCATTTCCTAATCCTTTGTAACTTTCGCCTTCGAAATCTCCATAATATGATTTACATAGTCCGAAAAGTCGCTGTTCATTTTTCCGACATCGTCCACCGAAGCTTTTATTACATTTCGTCTAAACAATAACGCCGTTATAAGTCTGTAAATCCAGCAAAACGGCAACAAGAAAGGAAGATATTTTAATACTTTATACTTCAATTTCATCTGAGAATAGTTCAAGCCCCAGCGCTCCATAAAGTATTTTATATTACCCCACAAGGTACGCTTTTCGCCGTGACCTTTATCATAATCAAGCACCAATCTGTTGTCGGCGTTGCCGAAAGTTGAATTATTAAATACAAACTCGGCTATCTCAATCAACTCGTCATCGGGCTTTTCGCCGTCAAAGAAAAAGCGGTTAAGCTTTAGGGTTGTATCGAGGAAGCCGTCCATACCGAAGCTTTTCAGCTCCGAGCGTATGTAGTCCATATTGAGCTTAATTTTCTGAGTCATAACGTAAATATCGAGATACTGCCTGAGCCCGCAACCGCCAAACGTGAAGTGCTTAAACAGATGGCACAGCACATGGATGAAAAAGTCGTCGGTTTTATAGACGTGATAATACTTGTAGCCGTCTTTCAGCTCGGTGTGCTGATACGGCTCGTCGAAATAGCCCTCGAAATCGTAATCATCGGGGAACAAGTCCTTGTGCAACTCAATGTGCAGGGACGGTTTTTTTGTGTAGCCGACGTCGTTATGCTCGTCGATGCCTGTTTTTTCATAGCCGAGCTTAAACAGCTCCTGCTCTGCTCTGTCGATTTCCTTGCCGACATAAATGTCGATATCGGTGAAAGTTCTCAGCGCGGGATTCGGATAATAATACTTCAAAATCGCGCCCTTGAGCGTTAAGAAAGGTATTTCGGCTTTTTCGAAAGCGTCGAAAATCTGCTGTCCGCCGAGCTCAAACCGAGCCTCTCGGAGTACATTCAGCTTGTAATCTTCCTTAAACTCGCCCAGCTGTTCGTCGGTATAGCCGAGCTTTTTCAGTGCGATATACGCCATGTTGGAGACATCCTGTCTCTTCTGATACACGTATAAACCCTCGAGCGACATACCTTCGGGCATAGCGACAGGCTCTGTATCATTCAACACAGAGCTCAATAAACGACAAGTATATAAACCATATATCATGTTGGCAGATAAATTAGGCATAGTTTTTTAATCCTTCAATCATAATTTCCTGTATAAATATATCATAATACAAACAATTAATCAACAAAATAGAATCAAATTATCATTTTTTGAATGCAAAAAGGTTATGGATTACACACTTGATAAGGAGTGTACCCAAACTGAATTAGTTCCTCTCTCGTACTCTGTGTTATTCTTTTATTGTGCTCTGCAATTGTGTCTACATAATAGCAAATCAATTTATTAAATTGTTCGAGAAATATGTCAACTCTGAGCTAAAAGCTCGTCTGAGTGCGTTCTGAGGCGAAAGAAGCGGAATGTTATCACAAACAAAATCTTCCATATATTTAATTGTATTTTCAGCCTATGTCTGCGTACAAT
>JAHKZS010000043.1 GCA_020626545.1 bacterium | reverse complement strand
GATTTACATAGTTATTAACCAGGATGAAAAGATCCCCGCCGACGATTTGAGCGTTACTTTCCCTTTGCTAAAAGATATAGGAGAGCTTTGTGAAGTAGAGGTGTTTGACGACGACAAAATTGTTTTTAAAGGTGTAGTAGATGAACAGCAAAATGTTTTAAGCGATACGCTGTATTTTACTAAGATTAACGCGAGAAGTATGGCGGCTAATCTGCTGGATAACGAGAGCAGACCCGTAAACTATACGGATGTTTCAACTTCGGTTATATTCAGCCGTCATATTCTACCAAACGCGATAAAAAGTTTTCGAGGCGATAATATAACCTATAAAGGTAATCTCAATATCAGTAAAGGAACTACCGATTGGCAGGCGTTCTATACTTTCGCTCAGAAAGCGTATAATAAAACTCCGCGTATTACCGCTGAGGGAATTGCGGATTTTAACGGAATAAATAGTGAAGAAACTCTAACGTTCTCCAATAGTAACGGTATTAAATATAGTTCTTTAAAAGAAAATAAAAAGAGATGTAAGCTTATTTCCGATGTTTATATGAAAACTAAACAGAGCGGGGGATATGACGCCGTTATCCGTAAAGACAGTATCATAAGCCGGAAAATTAATCGCCGCCGATATGTTGATATTTCGGTAAGCAGGAATTTTTCGCTTCCCGAAGTAATTATAAATAACTCTATCGGTAATTCCTACGAGGTTACAATTATTACTCCTGAACGAATCCTTGAAAAGCTTGGAGCTAAAGTACGTATAGAGGATGGCGGTCTCGGCGTTATAGACGGGCTTTATATAAGCAGCATTTACTACAGGCTTACTCCGGATAAAGAGGAAACAACGTTAATTTTAAAAAAGGAGAGAGAGTATGTGGATTCTTAATTATGTAACTAAAAATTCTATCAGTGATTCGGCGGCTGAAAAAGGTAACGTAAAGGGAGCGTCAAGCGGACGTGTGAAAATTAACGCGTCCAGCGATTTCTCGGAAATTCCGATAGCTGTTCCTTACGGTATATCTTATGTGCCTGTCGCGGGCGAGGAGACTGTTGTACTTTCCGCGGGCGGAGAGGATATTTGTTTAGGGACTTTTTGCCGAAATCAAAACCTTGAACCCGGAGAGCTTATGCTTAAATCCGACGGCGGGGCAAGTATCGCCCTTAAAAACGACGGAAAAGTTTATATTAACGGAAAGGCGGTAAGTTGATGGACATTAAGATTGAAAACAATGATATTTGTCTTAAGCCTAACGGTGAAGCTGTTCTTATAAGCGGTATTGAGCAGGCTGTTCAGCAGGTTACCCTAGCCGTTAGAATTCCTAAGAACAGTTTTATTTACGACAGGAATCTTGGTATAAACGGCGAAGTCGATTACTATACGGACGGTATAGAAAAGAAAATAGAAGCTCTTATAAATGAGTGTCTGGTACATACTGATGTAAGCGTTAAAGTGCTTTTTATCTCGCGTAGCGGTGAGAGAATCGTAATCGGGGTTGAGGTATATAACGGATATGAGAGTTGTTATACGGAGGTGGTAATTAATGGATAGCTATGAAGATATTTTATCCAGAATGAAAAATAAATATAAAGAACTTTCTATGGCGGAAGTTCCCGAACTGAGTGATATAGATATCAGGATGAAAATTTTAGCGGGAGAGATTTATAACGACGAAGTGAATCTCGAGTTCCTTAAAAGACAGATTTTTCCAATGACAGCGACGGGCGAATATCTCGACTATCACGCTGACGACAGGGGATTAAAAAGAAAACCCGCCGTTAAAGCGACGGGTGAAGTAAGATTTTTTACCGATGATTATGCCCAACAATCTATTGTTATTCCTAAGGGGACGATTGTTTCTACAGGCGGAATAAATCCGATAAGGTTTTTAACCGACGAAGAAAAAACTTTGCAGCAAGGCGATTACTACGTTACGGTTAAGTGTATTGCCGAAAAAGGCGGAATTGACGGTAATGTTACTCCTAATAAAATAGACACAATGGTTACGAATGTAGTAGGTATAGATTCGGTTAATAATTTGTGGAGTTTTAACGGCGGAAGCGACGCTGAGAGCGACGACGCTTTGAGAAATCGGGTTTTAAACTCCTACGCTTACTTGTCTAACGGTACTAATAAATCGTATTACAAAAGGCTGGCTCTTTCGGTCGACGGGGTATATTCCGTTAATGTTGTGCCTAAGGCGAGAGGTGTAGGTACTGTAGATGTGTATATTTCTTCTCAGAAAGCCGGCGCCTCACACGAACTTCAAAATAAAGTCCAGGCTGTAATGACAAGAGAGCGAGAGGTTAACGTCGATGTATTGGTTGATACCGCGGTTGTTGATCACTATAATTTAGGTATTTATGTTACGCTTAAAGACGGTTACGACCTTGAGGATGTAAAAAATAACATTATAGAAAAAGTTGACGAATACATAAGTACTCTTGAGGTAGGGGACAGTATTCTTGAGATTTCCCTTACTAACGCTATTTGTCAGGCTGAAGGAGTTTATAACTTTAGTTTTAACAGTATGTTCCCGGGTTATCATTGGGCTGATGTAGATACTTTAATTGTTCTCGGTGATACATATATTGAGGAAAGCGAGGAGGAAGAAGAGTGACCGCGCTTGAGTCTATGAAAGAAAAACTTGCTCCGTTGGGTATATACGACCTGAGCGATATAAGTAATATTAACAATGAGCTTGAAACATATGCTTTCGCTCTTGATAAACACAGGGAAAACATAGATAAACTGTTATCCGAGTGTTTTATTTCCTCCGCTGAGGATTACGGAATAACGCTTAGAGAAAAGCTTGTAGGAGATGTTAAGGATTTTTATTCGCTGAGTAAAAGACGCGAAATGTTAAAGATAAGAAACAGCTTCGGCGAAAAAGACTTTACTCTCGACGATATTAAAAAATTTCTTTTAGGTTTAGGAGTTAACGACTATAGTATTACGGAAAATTGTACGAATTACAATATTTCCGTGTGTATAGGCGGCTCGTATTCCGACAGTGAGTCTAAGTGGATAAAAAAACAGATAGAGGATATTCTTCCCGCTCATCTTGAGGCGTATGTTTATTTCGGTGGAAAAACATGGAGAGAGTTTGAACTTCAGAATAGAACTTTCGCTCAGCTCGACGCGCTCGATTTAAGATGGAAAGATATTCATATGCAGTAAAGGGAGGTAAATATGTCATCAACAAACAAAACACCGAATCTGAGATTAAATAACTGGCTCGAAAGCGATAAGCCAAAAAGAGCGGATTTTGTCGCTGATAATTCGATTATAGACAGCGTACTCGGTTCTCATATAAGCGATAATAACCTGCATCTTACCTTATCGGAAAAGCACAGGGTTTCTTCGCCGTATACGATTTTTACTAATTACGGCTCCGGAGAAAACAACTTCGCTTATAATATTGATTTCGAACCTAAAATGATTGTAATTTTTAAGGCGGATACGCCTGTTGTTACTACTGTATCGAATAGTCCGAAAGTTAATTTCGCCATAGTAACGCCCAGAGGATCAACGGGCGGGGCTGCGCTTTCAGGTTCTATGCTAACTGTTAGACAGAGCTCAACTTTGGAAAACGGCGTGTTTTATAATTTGAATGAGGAAGACGCCGCGTATGTGATTATTTGTTTCAGATAGATTAAAACAAGAAAGCGCGCGCAGCGCGCAACTGAGCAGACAATATAAATGCTTTACTCTATAGGAGTTAGGTAATATGTTCTTTTCCTTAACAATGTTTTTTGAGAAATTTCCTAATAGAGTAAAAAAGCCGACTCGTCAGAGTCGGCTTTTATGCTGTGAATTAATATCAGTGTCTGGGTTTATATCTTCCCGAACGTCTCGGAGGTCTGTTTACGTTAACCTCGTCTGTATCGAACTTGCTGCGCTGATTAACACGTCTTTGTTGTGTTTTTGAAGGAGCGCCGCGTCTCGGAGCTTCTCTGCGAACATCTCGGTAATTATCGCGGGGAGGTTCTCTATGAGCCGATGCCGCGGGGGCTGATGCTCGCGCGGGAACGGGTTGAGCTTTGTTTTTCTTTCTTCTTCTAATCGCCAGTATGATCAGAGTAAGAATAATTAACGCCGCCGCGATCTCAAGTCCGATTCCAGTATATAAAATCCAAATACCGTTGTCGCCGTCTGATGTATTATTTTTGATATAGTCGAAGTTTTCTACATCAGTATCAGTATTCCCGCCGTCAGATTTTTTCAGCTGTTCAGCAATACTATCCCAATCGTTCTTCTTCAGAGTTCCTGTAGCGACTTTTTCTTTATCGGTATCGTATACAGGCGAAGTGGCTGCTTTTGTAGAAGATACAATTGCTTTTTTAGTAGCCTGAGTTGACTGGGTATATCTGTAAGTGTTGTTATTATTGTTGTTGCTGATATTGTTATTAGCTCTTGTGGCGTAAGTTTGTCTTCTGGTAGGAGCCTGAGTAGCTCTTGTAGCCTTGGTAACTTTCTTGGTGGGAGCCTGAGTAGCTCTTGTCTTAGGAGCCGCGGTCGCGGGCGCGGGCGCCTGAGTTACCACCGGAGCGTCTGTAACTACCTGTTCTTCATCATCCTCGTCCGCGAATACGGGAACTGAGAATAACGAAAGTACAAAAACCATAAGGAAAGCGAGATAAGCGATTCTTATTTTATTTTTCATAATTTACACTTCCTTTTAAATTATGACACCTTACTGAGCTGCTGCCGCCGCCGCGGTAGTCTCCTGAGGTTTCTCATAGAACATACCCGGATCGTACTTGTTTACAGCTCCTTCGTTAATTGTGAGAGCGCTTGACTTTTTAAGGTCTTTAGCGGTTTTCTCGATTAAATCTGTGAGAGCGTCTTTCTTCATATTCTGAAGAACAGTACCTCTGTTGCTATCGTTATTGATATATTTCTTAACGTCTTTATTTAAGTTGTTCTTAACAGCGATGTAAGCTGTCGGACTGTCGCCGCTTTCGCCTACAACAACGAGTTTAGCTTCGCCGTTTTTAAGCTTGTCCATAGCCTTAGCGATATCGGCGTTGCTGCTCTTGAGTTCTTCTTTGGTAGAAACTTTATTCTTAACCTCGTCTGCGGAAGCAGTGTCATATTTCTTCTCGCAGGTCTTAGCTGCTTTATCTAGTGTAGTAGAACCGTCAGAGAGTTCGTCTACGATAGCCTGGAGCTCGCCTTTAATCTTCTTGATTTTCTTAGCGTCGAATTTCTTGGACTTAGCGTTACCGCTTGCGTCTGTGGATGAGCTGTAGAGGTGTACGGGGATATAGCTGTAATCTACGTAGTTTTTAAGGAAGAAGTCTGTAAGTTCCTTATCGGAAACTTCCTCTAAACCGCCCTTGGCGTAGAGCTTGTCAAAGAGAGCAGTCTGTTTAACGCTTTCATCGCCCGCGATGTAAGTGTAGCTTTCTTCGGAAACGCCGAACTTTTCAACCTGGTCTTTAATCGGCTGATAGTAACCGTAGCTGGCGTAAGGACCCATATCCCACGAATCTTTAGCTGTCTTTTCGGCAGCCTTGATGGAAGCTTTGTCCCAAGTAGCGCCGTTTTTAGCCGCGAGATAGTCGGTAGCGATAACCTTGAGCATATTCTCCTCGGCTTTTTCTTTAATCCAATCCTTAGCGACTGCTTTTTTACCGTCGCCGTCGGTTATTTTAAGGTCTGTAAAAGGCTCGTTTTCCTTATAGCCCTTAGCTTTTTCAGCGTAAGTTTTAGCCTCGCTGTAAGCCTGATAGAGAGAGTAGATGTACATACCGATGCTGTACTCTTTGTCTAAACGCTTATCCGCGTATTTGTATCCCCATTCTTTAGTAACACTTACGGGAACACATCCTGCCACGGAAGCGGCAAGAATTACCGCCATAAACGCGGCAATAATTTTGTGAAATGGTTTCATTATCAATTACCGTCCTTTAATGAAAATAGCGTACAAAGTCACATTTGTACATTCTATTTGATTATACACGAAAACAGATGAAATGTAAATGCTTTATAACAAAATTGTAACATTGGTATATTTATAGTCGTTTATCAATTAAAAATATGTCCCAAAACTTCTAAAATATCCATATTTTTCGGGTATCTTACGGATATATAAGGTTTGTTGCCCGCGTTTAGGAGCGCCTGACCTTTAAGTTTACCCATAAGATTCGGTACAACTTCGCTTCTTATATTTTTTACATAGAGGAGTACTGAGGTTTCATTCTGTTTAATCTCGTAGATTCCAAGCGAGTTCGCGATATTCCTGATAAACGCGATTTCGATTAAACCCTCGACCGCTTTCGGTATCTCTCCGAAACGATCTTTAAGCTCGTCGCGGACATCCTCACAGTCCTCGCGGTTTCTAATATCGGCGATTCTGCGATATATCTCTAGCCTTTGGGAAGTATTGTAAATATACTTTTCGGGGATATGAGCTTCGATATTCACGTCGATAAGACATTCAATATCGGCGCCTGTATTTTCTTCGCCTTTTTCTTCGCTGACAGCTTCGGATAGGAGCTTGAGGTACATATCGTAACCGACGTTCTCCATATGGCCGTGCTGTTGAGCGCCGAGTAT
>JAHKZS010000042.1 GCA_020626545.1 bacterium | reverse complement strand
GGAAATTTGAAATATTCAAAGACAATAATAAATATTTTGCGTTTATTTGGCTTAATGTTAATTGGTGTTCACCGTGTGAATTGTACGAATACGACATTGATAAAAAATCCATACATCAGCTTTGCGAATGGGATGAAATAGATATAGTAGGAATCTCTGTTCCGGATAGCATAAATAATTTTTCTTCGGATAAATAATTAAGTCCGTTATGAACACTCGCACCAAAGTAAAAGGGCTCATTTTGAGCCCTTTTACTTTGGTATAAGAGATGGTGACAGGACTTGAAAGGCGGAAAAAGGAAATTGCTCAAATTTAGACGATAGTAATTAATAGTTGTTACCCGCTATAGAGTGTGTTATAATAAATAACAACGAAAAAATGAAAGTGAAAAGAGAGTAAAATGGTTAAAGAATTAGTACACGACCCTATGTTTTTGGGGATAAAATCGAAGCCTGCGTCTAAGGAAGATGTTCTTATCGGGCAGGATTTGCTGGATACATTGATGTCGCACCGTGAAACCTGTGTGGGTATGGCGGCAAATATGATAGGCGTTACTAAGCGCGTTATCGCGTTTTGTGATAACGGAAAATATACGGTAATGTATAACCCCGAAATAGTCGGAAAATCAGGCGAGTTTCAGACCGAGGAAGGTTGCCTTTCGCTTTTGGGAGCGCCGAGGGCGGCTGTGCGTTATAAAACTATCCGTGTAAAATATCAGGACAATTCTTTCGCTTGGAAAACTTCCGTATACACAGGCTTTACCGCGCAGATAATTCAGCACGAAATTGACCATTGTAACGGTATTTTAATATAGATTAAAAAGCAATCCGCCATAGATACTTAACCGTGTCTATAGCGGATATTTATAATTTAGTTATTCTTAGAGAATTTTTCAGTCAACATTTTTCCGTAAGATTAATATATAATTGTATAATAGACAACAGCGGTTTTTTCTGTTATTATTAGGGTGATGATTTTGAGTTTTCAGGTGACGATGAATGAAACACGAGCTTGAACATTTTTATATAGGAAATTCTTACGGCGGTAACCAGGACTGGTTCCCGACTTATATGATGCGTATCGGCGGCTGCGGAGCCGAGACCGCCTGCGACAGTAGTATTTATTTCGCGCTTAGGTTCGGACTTTCGAAAATCGCTCCCGAGAATCCCGGGGATATTAACCGCTCCGGCTATGTGGATTTCGCCTATAAAATGAAGCCGTATCTTTCCCCGCGTATGACGGGTATCGACAGGCTCGACATCTATATCGACGGTTACTCCGAGTATCTGTGTGACTGCGGCGAAACACGGCTCAGTATGACGGAGTTTAGCGGGAACGAGCCCTACGAAAAGGCGCGCGAGGTTGTGAAAATCCAGATTGATAAAGGATTTCCGATTCCTACTTTAATCTTAAATCACCGAAATAAGAACTACGAGGACTACGTTTGGCACTGGTTTTTGATAAACGGATACGAAGAATACGAGGATGAATTTTTTGTAAAAGCCGTGACCTACAGCTCTTATCGATGGCTTAACTTAAGGGAGCTTTGGGATACAGGCTGTACACGCCGCGGAGGCTTTGTGCTTTATGATATTAAAAGAGGTGCAGTATGACTTTATATATTAATTGTTGCGTTCGGGACGAATCCCGTACAGACAGGCTCGCTAAGGCGGTTTTGAAAAAGATCGGCGGAGATTATACCGAGCTTAAGCTTTACGAGGAAAATCTTAAACCGCTGAGTAAGGAAACGTTGAACCGACGTACCGAGCTGATTGAAAAAGGCGATTACAGCGACGGTATGTTTAGCCGCGCTAAGCAGTTTGCTAAGGCTGATATTATCGTGATTTCCGCGCCGTATTGGGATTTATCCTTTCCGGCTACATTGAAAAACTATATCGAAAATATCTATGTAACCGGTATCGTATCCGCTTACGGAGAGGACGGTATGCCTGTAGGTTTGTGTAAGGCGAAAGAGCTTTATTACGTTACGACAGCCGGCGGACCTTATGAGCCTGAGTACAGCTACGGTTATATTGAAAATATGTCGAAGAACTTTTTCGGTATTCCCAAAACTTATCTCGTAAAAGCGGAAATGCTCGATATTGCCGGTAACGACGCCGAGGAGATTCTAACTGACGCTATTAACTCCCTTTGATAAAAATGAGGTTTTTTCGACAAAAATAATTGGTAAATGAATGTAAAATCGAAGATGTGAATTATTTATTATCTTGTTGACACAAACTAAATTTAATCATAAAATAGTATTGTATAGTTTTTGGAAAGTGTTTGATTTTTATGAAACGAAAACTCAGGCTAAATATATTTACCTCGATTCTGCTTACGGCTTTAGTAGTAGTTTCGAGCGTGCTTATATCGGCTAACGCCGCCGTAAAAATAAAGCTTAAGAAAAAACTTGAACTTCCCGTAAAAGCGTCTAAAGTACTAAAGCTTTCGGGAGCCGACAGCAAAAAGGTTAAATGGAGCTCGAGCGATAAGAAAATCGCGTCTGTTTCAAAAACAGGCAAGGTTAAAGCCAAGAGCCTCGGCAACGCCGTAATTACCGCCCGTTATAAAAAGAAGGATTATAGCTGTAAGGTTACGGTTAAATCTATGCTTATAGCCCACAGAGGCTTTTCGAGCGAATATCCCGAGAATACACTTGTCGCTTTCGAGGAAGCTCTCGCGAAAGGCTTTGACGGAATAGAGTGCGACGTGTGGGAAACTAAGAGCGGTGATCTGCTCGTAAACCACGATTCGACCATCGACAGAGTAACGGGTAAGAAAAAGTATATCTGGAATCTTACGAATAAAACCCGTAAAAAATACCCGATTTATTATAAAGACGAAAACGGTAAAAAGAAAAAAACCTATATCCCTACCCTCGCTGAAACCGCCGAGATGGTGTTCGCTTACGACGGTTACCTTTTGCTCCATATAAAAACCAAAGCTTCTAAAGGAAATACCCTCAGCGATAAAGGAATTAAGAAGATATTTAAGATTCTCGATTATTACGAGCTTACCAAAAGGACTACTGTTTTTGAATCGGGCACAGGTAATATAAGAAGATTCAAAAACCACGGCGTAAAGCTGGGTGTTAATCTTCCTCCGGATAATAAGGCGTATTTTAAAAAGTGTGTTAAGTGGTGCCATAATAATTCGATTCAAAGTCTTATAATCGTCAATATGAAAAAAATTAGAAATATCGCGAGAGAAGAAGCCGTGTTCAATTACGCTCGAAAGTTTAACGTCGATATCGGTATCTATACTGTGAATAAAAAATCCGACTTTAAAGCTTTAAGCTTAAACGGAGCGATTTTCGGTATGTCGGACTATTATTTGTTATAAATAAAATACAGATTAAAACGGAGCTTTTTTAGTTCCGTTTTTCTATTGAAAAAATTTTTAAAAAAATGTATAATGTGTATTGAACAAATGCCGACACGCCGTCGGCATTTTGCCAAAAGCCCATTGGCATAG
>JAHKZS010000041.1 GCA_020626545.1 bacterium | reverse complement strand
CTTAGAGCTCTTAGCTCTTAAAAACACTTGCGTGTTATCCTGATTTGTAGTGTTCAGTTCACTGTAATTCTCTTTGAGTACTGTCTAGCTTCGTTGCTCTTCGCTTTTCCTTTCTTAACTCCCACTCGTCTAATCTGTTCCGAGTTCTTCGAACTCTCTACAGCTTAGTCCTCGCCAGTCGTTAATCAAGGGCTCCGAGCCTCAGCTTTTCTCAAAATTCATTACGGGTTTCTGTACTTTCGTTGTTTAATTTTCAAGGTTCTTGAACTGTAACGATTAAATTACAGCGATGTAATTTTTACCGCCACAGCGTAATTGATATTATATTACAAGACCTCGATAAAGTCAATACCTTTTTTCAAAAAAATGAAAAATATTTTCAAAATTTTTTACATTATTTTACATTATATTATTAACCGCTTTTTCACGTAATATGCATATCAGCGTAATATAAGGCATATACATTATAATATGTAAAGTTATAATAACCAAAACAGTTATAATTCTTTTGTGCAATATTGACGAAATTGTAACAGTTGGTTGATTTTTTAGTGCAAAATGCATATAATGTAATTAGTACTACGCCGAGGAGGACTAAAAATGGCTTGTAAAAACATTATTACTATATCAAGACAATTCGGTAGCGGAGGCCGGGAAATAGGCGAAGCTTTATCCGCTGAGCTCGGGATAAAATGCTATGACAAGGAGCTAATCTCCATAGCCGCTAAGGAAAGCGGAATTGACGCTGATGTATTTAATAATGTTGACGAAAAAGCTACCAACAGTCTTTTATACTCTCTTTCAATGGGGTTGTACTCATTCAGCTCAAATTACAGTTCAGGTCAACTGCCTGTAAACGACAGACTTTATTTACTACAGCACAAGATTATAAAGAATCTCGCTAATGAGGAGCCGTGTATATTTGTGGGAAGGTGCGCGGACTATATTCTCGGCGACAGGAACGACGTAGTAAAAGTATTTATCTACGCCGATATGGATTACAGGATTAAAAGAGCGGTTGAGGTTAAGGGAGTAGATTCATCCAAGGCGGAGCATGTTGTCGCTAAAACCGACAAATCAAGAGCAAATTATTATAACTTTTATTCGGGCAAAAAATGGGGCCTGGCTGAGAATTATGATTTGTGTATAAACCGAACCAAGCTTTCTACCGAGCAGGTAGTCAAGGTTATTTCGGACTATATAAACACAATCAATTAAAATCGGCGCCCCCTTATTTGTCAACATAAGGAGGTGCGTTTATATGTTATTCAGATATTACATTGATAACGGAGATTTAGACGATTTTATTTTCGGTAATGAAGAATGGCACGAGAGCGAAAGATAAGTTAGTTTGACTTTTAAAAATGAAATCAATTGAATGGCATACCGCCGACTGAAATATGTCGGCGGATTTTTTATTTGGAATTTAGCAGAGGTTCCCTACTATGTCAAGGTAAAGTTGCACAAATTCTGATTATAGTTTTTGTGCGGAAAGTAGAAACTAAAATTTTTCGCTAAAATTTGAAACTTTTTTCGGATTTCTTGACGCTACTATAGTAGAATAGGATAAAAAATAATACTATTATTACGATAGTAATAACCTAATCGGACTTAAAAGGAGGCTATTTAATGAAAAAAACTATAATACTTTTATTAGATATATTCTGTTTAATAGT
>JAHKZS010000040.1 GCA_020626545.1 bacterium | reverse complement strand
CGACAACATAATCGCTGTAGTCGCTTATAAGCTTATTAACTTCCTCTACTGAGTTTGAGTTCTCTAAAATAATGCTGATAACAGCTACTCTTGTTTCCATAAATTAATGCTCCTTTCTTAATGTTACTTTCTTAATGTTAGGGCAAAGGGCTAAGGGCAAAGGGGAAAGTGAAATATGTGCCGTATAGTATAATTTGTTCTGTTAGTTATCCCTGGTTTATAATTTGTTTATTAACGAGTTTAGCATTTTTGATATTTCTTCAGTTAAATCAATTGACGGCTGGATTTGTTTTTTAGACAAAAAATTCAGTCGGTTGCAAATATAAAGCTGAGTCTGTAATTCGGAATTTGAACCTCGGGCAAATGAAAGAAAGTTAATATAATCCTTTGTTGAACGTCTATCATATCCTTCGGCAATATTAGATGGAATAGAGATAGCTGAACGACGCATCTGGTCAGATAATACATATTTTTCTTCGTTAGGAAGGAACTTCATTAGTCCATAAATATTCTCAACTAATGTCATTGATTTTTGCCAGACTATTAAATCTTTGTAACTTTGCATAAACTTCTCCTCTTGAAAATAAACGCTAAGTTATAAAATACTTAGCCCTTACCCCTTAGCCCTTTGCCCTAATAACAAAAACCGCCGTACCGAAAGGCACAGCGTCTTAATTAAAATCGAGCCTTTCACGTCAATACACATTTCCGCGTCAGTGTTATTATTTTAACACAGTTAAATAGGTTTTTCAACCCTATTTTTTCGTTGAATTACATAAAGATTGTATGCGGTTTTTGTAGGGTTATACAAAGTTTTTTGATTTATTTGCAAAGCTCGTTTATTAATAGTAAAATAGTAGTGGTGAAATTTATGAAGGATAAAAAACCTGCCGATATTCTGTTCTTTATCGGTATATGTATTATTATAATCGGAATACTGCTCGGTTGCGTGCTCGGATTTGTTATGGGCGAAGGCGGGTTTAATTTTGTGCCGTCTATAACGTGCTGGCTGCTGTCTTTAATCTGCGGAACAGGGTTTATCACCGTTTCGGGAAGCTTGAATGAAGCTAAAGAAAAAGAAGCCAAGGACGACGAGTTTCTAAAACTCCTTATCGAAAGCGTTAAAAACGAGGATGATAATAAAAAAGAATAAGATTTCAAAAAAGCTTCATTTTGAGGCTTTTTCTTTTTTACACTCGACTTTATAACTAAAACGTGGTAAAATTTACTCGAAAGCGAGGCGCTTATTATGGATAAAATTCAGAAACTTCAGTCTATTATAGATAACTCCGATAATATTGTTTTCTTCGGCGGAGCGGGAGTAAGCACCGAAAGCGGTATTCCCGACTTTCGAAGCGTGGACGGTTTGTATAATCAGAAGTATGATTATCCGCCCGAGGAGATTTTAAGCCATACATTTTTTATGAGAAATCCCGGGGAGTTCTACCGTTTTTATAAGGACAAAATGCTCGAGCTCGATATTGAGCCTAATGCCGCCCATAAAAAGCTCGCCGAACTCGAGCGGGCGGGGAAGTTAAAGGCGGTAGTTACCCAGAATATCGACGGATTACATCAGAAAGCAGGCAGTAAAATCGTCTATGAACTGCACGGAACGGTACATAAAAACTACTGTATGAAGTGCGGAAAGTTTTTCGACGCCCGCTACGTAAAGGCTGCTGAAAAAATCCCGTACTGCGACGAGTGTTCGGGAATAATTAAACCCGACGTTGTGCTTTACGAGGAGGGTTTGGACGACAGCACAGTGCGCGGAGCCGTTAACGCTATCGCGAACGCCGACGTGCTTATTATCGCGGGTACAAGCCTTACCGTATATCCCGCAGCGGGAATGGTGCGTTACTTCAGCGGAAGCAATCTTGTGCTTATAAACCGCGACCCTACGCCTATGGACAGCGCGGCGGACTTAGTTCTGCACGATAAGGTCGGCGAGCTTATGTCAGGGATTAGGATATAGGATATAGGATTTAGGGTTTAGTGTTATGACATATTGTTTAGGAGATAATAATGGTTGGAAACTGTAAAAAAGGTAATGGAACTTTCTGATGAAGTAGCTAAAATAATTAATGCTATTATCAATAAGTTAGGTTAGGCATAGAAGTTATAATAAAGTGAAATGTAAGATAACGCCTACATCCTACACCCTAAAACCTACACCCTGAAATAGAGGAGAAGAATGAGTAAATATAAATTAATTGCGTTCGATGTGGACGATACGCTTTTGACCACGGAAAAGGTCATAAGCCCTAAGACAAAACAAGCGCTTTTAAACGCTCAAAAAAACGGAATAAAGCTTTGCGTAGCTTCGGGACGGCTTCCCTACGGAGTAAAGCCCTACGCCGAGGAACTCGACATACTCAATAACGGCGGTTATTATCTCGGCTTTAACGGCGGAGCTGTTCTGAACAGCGGTAATGAATTGATAGGTACAACCTATCTCGACAGCAAGTACATAGAGCCTGTGTACGAAGTGTTGCGCCCGACGAATGTGACGACAATGGTTCACAAGGGTGATATAATCTACGCCGACAGAAAGGTTAACGATTACACCCATATTGAGCCCGACGTAATAGGACTGCCCTTGAACCTCGTGGACGATATAGCTGAGTTTGTGGATTGGAAGCTCCATAAAATCCTTCTTTGCGGCGAACCCGGGGAGCTTAAGGAGGTCGAAAGTAAGCTTAAAGCTAAGTTTGCGGATGACGTTGATATATACCTTTCGGCGCCGTGGTTTCTTGAGGTTATGCCCAACGGCGTAAATAAGGGCTTAGGCGTTGAAAAAGTCTGTGTCGATATGGGAATAAGTATGGACGAGGTAATGGCGTTCGGCGATAATTACAATGATATTCCTATGCTCGAAATGGCGGGGCTGGGAATAGCTATGGGTAACGCCGAGGATGAGGTTAAAAACTCCGCCGATTATGTGACCGATACCTGCGACTTAGACGGAATCGCGAAAGCTCTTGGTAAATTTCTATAATAGTTGTACAAAAAAGCATAGATAAATTTTATAATAAAGCCGAGTTATTTTTCTGTATTAGAAAATAAACTCGGTTTGTTTTATGTTATAATTACTTTGATTAGGACTCTATTTAGGAGGATTGAAGTTTATGAAGAACGTGAAAAAGATTTTGGCGATAATTCTCGCGCTTGTAATAGTTGTGAGCGTCGCGGCGATATCTTCTTCCGCTGTATCTGTCAGCAAGGAAAAGACTTCCGCCGCGGGAATTACCGTCCACTACTACAGCCAGAACGGCGTTCCGAGTATCTATTACTGGAACAGCCTTCCGACTAATATCTCTACCAATTACCCTGGCCCGAATATGACTAACGAGGGCAACGGCTGGTACAGATATACTTTCTCGAATTTGACGAAGATAAATATGCTCTTTGTCACAAACGGCGTACAGTCCGAGGAACAAACCCGCGAAACAGGCGAGTGGTGGTTTAAAAATAACCGCTGGACAGCCAAGGACCCGAGCCAGGCGGGCTCATGGGATCGTACCGATATGCGTGAGGACAGCATCTACTTTGTAATCACTACACGTTTTTACGACGGCGATAAGTCCAACAACGTTCACTGCTGGGAGGACGGCAAGGCTAATAACCCCGACACCGACCCCGCGTGGAGAGGCGACTTTAAGGGACTTATTCAGAAGCTCGACTATATTAAGGCTATGGGCTTTACGGCTATCTGGATTACGCCTGTCGTTGATAACGCTTCGGGTTACGACTACCACGGATATCACGCGTTTGATTTCAACAAGGTTGACCCGCGTTATGAGAGCAGCGGCGCTACTTACCAGGATTTAATCGACGCCGCTCATGAAAAAGGCTTAAAGATTGTCCAGGACGTTGTATGGAACCACTCGGGTAACTTCGGTGAGAATTATCTCGAAAAGATGTTTACCAAAACCGTCACAAAGGCAAGCAACGGTAAACCGGGTACATACACTATGAACGTAATTAAGGGAAGCAACCTTGATAAGAACTATCCAAATTACGACAGTATGCAGCCTGATCCTCAGTTTCAGGCTCGACTCGACACCATGAAGGCTCACCAGGGCGGTAAGTACAGTAACTTAAAGGAACACTACCACCGTGAGAAAAATATGGGTTACGAGACCGAAATTGAGCAGACGGGTTCTATGGCGGGCGACTGTGTTGATATTAACACCGAGAACCCCGAGGTAGCTAAATATATTACCGATACATATAAGAACTACGTTGATATGGGCGTTGACGCCTTCCGTCTTGATACGGAAAAACATATCAGCAGATGGACTTTAAACCACGCGTATTTCCCCGAATTCTCGTCCTCGAAGTATAAGAACTTCTTCCTGTTCGGCGAGGTTTGCGCGCGTGTAAGAGAGGTTTGGAACCACGGCTTGCAGTCTGACTCCTGCGCGTTCTACGGTTGGAAAGAAACCGAAAGCGCTTGGACTAACAACTGGTCTAAGACAGACTGGCAGTCTAATTTAAGCAACAGCTTAAAGCACTTTAAAGATCACTCAAATTCCTCGGGAGCTCCGACTTCGTCTAACGCTTTACTCAACGGTACTTCCTATCATACTCCCGATTACTCCAAGTCCAACGGCACAGGTGTTATCGACTTCCTTATGCACTGGGCGTTCAAAAACGCTAACGAGGCTTACGGCTCGGCTCTCGGCGAGGATCAGTACTTTAATGATTCTACATGGAACGTTATGTACGTTGACTCTCACGACTACGGTCCCGACGGTCAGGAGAAAACTCGTTACCAGGGCGGTACTCAGGCTTGGGCTGAGAATATGAACCTTATCTTTACTTTCCGCGGAATCCCCTGTATCTTCTACGGTTCCGAGGTTGAGTTCAAGAACGATATGGAAATCGACGTAGGCCCGAATAAACCGCTTGAAAAGACAGGCCGCGCGTACTACGGCGACTACCTCGAGGGTAACGTATCCGCTTCCGATTTCGGTAAATATACCGCTTCGGGTACGGTTCAGTCCACTCTTAATAAACCGCTTGCCCAGCATTTAAGAAAGCTTAATATGATTAGACGTAAGGTACCCGCTCTCCAGAAAGGCCAGTACAAGTCCTTCGGCGATATGTGTTACCTCCGCCGCTATACAAGCGGAAGTACCGATTCCGTTGCCTGCGTAGCTGTTACAAACGGAGCTACATTCTCGGGTATTCCGAACGGTCGTTATGTTGACGCCGTCACCGGCGACGTTAAGCAGGTTTCGGGCGGAAGCCTCACCGTATCCGCTCCCGGTAAAGGTAATATGCGTGTTTACGTAAAAGACCTTTCGGGCAAAATCGGCGATACAGGAGCTTATCTTAAGTAATATAATCGGTTATTTAAAAAGTTGCAATTTTAACAGATATATGTTATAATATATTTCTATAGTAGAAAAATTGCACAAATATCCAAACTATAAGGGAGATGGTGCGAGCCGTCTCCTTTTTATCTGATAAATGTATTTCAGAAATAAAAGGAAGTGAATTTAATGCCCAGGGATTTAGCCTACTATGATACTAACCGAAAGCTTACCTCTCTTACCGATAAGCTTATGCGCAACAGCATAATCGACAAGGACCTCTACGCTAAGTACGATGTAAAAAGAGGGCTTCGTGATATAGACGGTAAAGGTGTGCGTACAGGTCTCACCGACATTTCCGAAATTCTCCAGAATAAGATTGTAGACGGTAAAACTATCCCCTGCGACGGACAGCTTTTCTACAGAGGTTATGATATAAAGGATGTTGTAGAAGGCTTCGTTGATGACGGACGCTTTGGATTTGAGGAAGTTGTTTACCTGCTTCTTTTCGGAGAAATGCCTAATACAAAAGAGCTTAACGAGTTTACCGCTATGCTGGGAGCTTATCGTACGCTGCCGACTAATTTCGTTCGCGACGTTATTATGAAAGCTCCTTCGGCTGATATGATGAATACATTGGCGCGTTCTGTACTTACTCTTTACTGTTACGATTCTAACCCGAACGATACCTCTATAGAGAATGTACTTCGCCAGAGTATGCAGCTTATCTCGGTATTTCCGCTTCTATCGGTATACGGATATCAGGCTTATAACCACTATCTCAGGAACCAGAGTTTGTATATTCATGTTCCCGATCCTAAGAAATCTACCGCGGAGGTAGTGCTTACGCTTCTCCGCCCCGACCAGCAGTACACCGACTTAGAGGCAAAAGTTCTCGATATGGCGCTTGTACTTCACGCTGAGCACGGCGGCGGTAACAACTCCTCGTTTACTACCCATGTTGTAACATCCTCCGGTACAGATACCTATTCTTCCGTAGCGGCGGCTTTGTGTTCGCTAAAAGGTCCTAAACACGGCGGCGCTAATGTAAGGGTAAGTAAGATGTTCGAGGATTTAAAGATCAACGTAAAGGATTGGGCCGACGACGAACAGATTGAATACTATCTTAGCGAGATTATCGAAAAGAGAGCTTTTGACCGAAGCGGTCTTATCTACGGTATGGGACACGCGGTTTACTCTATTTCCGACCCGAGAGCGCGTATCCTTAAGGACTACACGGGTATTCTCGCTAAGGCAAAAGGTCTTTCCGACGAGTACGAGCTCTATAAGAGCGTAGAGCGTTTAGCTCCTAAGGTTATCGCCGAAAAGAAGAAGATTTATAAGGGTGTTTCCGCTAATGTCGATTTTTACAGCGGATTTATCTACAATATGCTCAATCTCCCGACCGAGCTCTACACTCCGCTTTTCGCTATAGCTCGTATCGCGGGCTGGAGCGCTCATAGAATCGAGGAACTCATTAACGGCAATAAGATTATCCGTCCCGCTTATATGAGTATTTCCGAGCATAAAGAATATAAAAAACTTGAGGATAGATAGACAAAGGGGACTTAAAGTCCCTTTTGCTTTACGAGATGAGGTTAAAATGAAAAAGATATTATCAGTATTAATCGCGACAGTTATTTTACTAAGCGTGTTTGTTTGTACCGCGGGCGCCGAGGTAAGCGCGTCCGTTAAAGTAGGGGAACAGACTTACTCCGTAAGCAAGGGCGATACCCTGACCTATACCTGTGAGCTTCAAAACGACGAGGTTATCCTCTGCGGCGAGCTTCAGATTTTATACACGAGCGACGCTCTTAAAGCGGTTGAAGCCCAGTCCTATAACGTAAAAAACTGTGTTAAGAATATCGACATCCCGGGGGAAGTTAACGTGAATTTCTCAACCCCCAAGGGCAATAATTTTACCGAGAAAAAGACATTCCTCGTTATAAAATTTGAGGTTGTCGGAAATGTTGACGGCGAGATTAAATACGTGCCGATTAATTTCTATAATCTTAAACAGAGCGATATTACCGACAACATTAAGTATTACGAGAGCGTCGAGATTGTAAAAGCTCCCACTCAGCCCGCTTCCGAAGCTACACCCGACGAAGCTACGCCCGACGAAAAGCCCACCGAGGCAACTCCCGATGAACCGTCGACCGAAGTAACCACGGCTACTCCCGACGAATCGACTACAGCTCCCGCTTCGGAGACCGAGACCGCAACGTCTACCGAAACCGAAGCTGCTACTGCTCAGCCAACCGAGCAGCCCGAAACAACAGAACCCGCGACCGACGCTTCGGAAACCTCCGAGGCGGTTACTACCGCTCCTGTGGATACAACCTCTCCCGAGACAACTCCCTCGACCGAAGTTCCTTATGTGACTAACCCGATTACCACCGAGCCTGTCGAAACAATTAAAGCGCCTACACCGAAAGAAATTATAGATAAAGCCGTTAAATCCGGGACAAAGGATTTAAAGGGCAGTTCTTTTACGAGCCTAAAAGCCCGCGTTTCTAAGGTTACAAAAAACTCGGTTACTTTAAAATGGAATAAAAAAGCAAAATCTTACCTCATCTACGGCGGAAAATCCGCTAAGAAAGCTAAGTACCTCGGTACTACCTCTAAAACCACCTTTAAGATTAAAAAGCTAAAGAAAAATACAGCGTATAAGTTCTTTGTAGCAGCTTGCAATCCAAGTGGTATTGCGTATATAACTAAAAATGCGCCATATAAGCTTTTTGAGGAAGCGTGCAGTCAGGCGGGAATTAAATATGTATCCAAGAACGTATTTATCTCGACTAAGGGTAAGAAATTCAACTACGTAAAGAAAATTACACTCGCTAAAAAGACGGTTAAGCTAAAGGCGAAGAAAACTTATAAGATTAAGGCTAAGGAAGTTCTGAAGTATAAGAGCCGAAAGCTGAAACGCTATAGAAAGCTTAGCTTCGAAAGTTCTAATAAAAAGATAGCCTCAGTCACATCGAAGGGTAAGATTAAGGCTAAGAAAAATGGCACAGCTTATATCTACGTTTACGCCCAAAACGGAGCCTTCGCGAAGGTGAAAGTCAGGGTTAAATAAGCTCGGCTTTTAAACTTTGTTGAAATTGCTGATAAAAATAGCATAATGCACAAAACCCGCGCATTTATTTTGTGCGGGTTTTAGTTTTATATTTTTGTAAATTCTATTGTGCAATTTTTACAAAAATGATATAATTTTAGAGTGAAACGTTTGCAAAATATCAAATTTGCTAAAAATCTTATATGAAAGGGTTGATTATTTTGAAACAATATGATGCCAAAAACATTCTAAATATCGCTCTCGCGGGTCACGCGGGATGCGGAAAAACTTCTTTAGCGGAGTCTATGCTCTATTTAGCTAAGGCGAGCGACCGCTTCGGAAGCGTAAGCGACGGTAATACCGTACTCGACTACGACGCTGAGGAAATTAAACGACAGGTATCTCTTATGACCGCCGTTGCTCCTCTCGAGTGGAAAAACACCAAGATTAATATTATCGACACCCCGGGTCTTTTCGATTTTGAGGGCGGAGTTTCCGAGGGTATGCGCGCGGCAGACAGCGCGGTAATCGTAGTTTCGGGTAAAGACGGCGTAGGCGTTGGTACCGAGAAAGCCGTTAAGGCGGCTGTTAAACAGGATATCGCTAAGATATTCTTCGTTAACGGAGTTTGCGACGAGAACGCTCGTTTCTATAGAGTATTCGAGGACTTAAAATCTACATTCGGCCCGTCCGTATGTCCTGTAGTAGTTCCCTTTATCGAAAACGGTAAGGCTGAGGTTTATGTAAACCTCTTTGAGTACCGCGCTTATAGATATGAAAACGGCGTTGCTACTCCCTGCGATATGCCCGACTTAGGCGATCGTTTAGAAGGACTTAGAGAAGCTATCAAGGAAGCTGTTGCCGAGACAAGCGAGGAAATGCTCGATAAATTCCTCGAGGGCGAGGAGTTTACTCCCGAGGAAATCGCCGTAGGCGTATCTCAGGGCGTAAAAGACGGCTCTATCTGTCCCGTATTCTGCGGCGACGCTCATAACACCTTTGCTATAGATATGTTCCTCAACTCGTTAATCTGGCTCGCTCCCAAGGCTGATTCCCACGACGAAATCGGCGTTGACCCCAACGGCGAACCCGTAGAGGTAAGCGTATCGGCTGACGGCGCGGCAGCGGCTATCGTGTTTAAGACAGTATCCGACCCGTTCGTTGGTAAGCTCTCTTACGTAAAGGCTGTATCGGGTAAGATTTCTTCCGACGTACCCGTTATCAATATGAGAACAGGCGAGCCCGTTCGTATCACAAAGGTTCTCACCGTCCGCGGTAAAAAGCAGGAGGACGCTAAGTTTATCGGCGCCGGCGATATCGGAGCTATTCCTAAGCTCAACGACGTTAAAACAGGCGATACACTCTGCTCACCGCTAAGAAAGGTTACTTTAGACGGTATCTCCTACGGCGTAAGCTCCTACGCGCGCGCTATCAAGCCTAAGACTAAGGGCGACGAGGATAAGGTCGCTCAGGCTGTTAAGAAGATTATGGAAGAAGACCCGACTATTAAGTATTTCCACAACCACGAAACTCACCAGATGCTCGTTTACGGTTTAGGCGAACAGCATCTTGACGTTCTTATCTCCAAGATTAAGAGCAAATATAACGTAGACGCTGTACTCGATACCCCCAAGGTCGCCTACAGAGAAACTATCCGCAAGCCTGTTAAGGTTCAGGGACGTCATAAGAAGCAGTCCGGCGGACACGGCCAGTTCGGCGACGTTTGGATTGAGTTCTCTCCCTGCGACAGCGATTCTCTCGAGTTCACCGAGTCTATCGTCGGCGGCGCTGTACCTAAGGGATTCTTCCCCGCGGTAGAAAAGGGACTTCGCGACGCTATCCAGAAAGGCCCTCTCGCGGGTTACCCCGTAGTCGGACTTAAAGCTAACCTCTACGACGGTTCTTACCACCCCGTAGACAGCTCCGAGATGTCGTTTAAGATGGCGGCTCAGATTGCGTATAAAAACGGACTTCCCCAGGCAAGTCCCACACTCCTCGAGCCTATCGGCGCTTTAGCGGCGACAGTTCCCGACGACCATATGGGCGACGTAATGGGCGAGGTTACAAAACGCCGCGGCAGAGTTACAGGTATGAATCCTGCCGAGGAAAAGGGAATGCAGGTTGTAGAAGCTGAGGTCCCCGTAGCCGAGATGGACGATTTCGCTACATTTATCCGCCAGTGTACTCAGGGACGCGGAAGCTATACTTTCGAGTTCGTACGTTACGAGGACGCTCCCGCTAACGTAGCCTCTAAGGTTATCGAAGAAGCTAAGGCGGAGGACTGATTAAAGTAAATAAATAACAGTTTCGGTCGGGTAGTTTCATTTTCTACCCGACCTAGTTTTTAAAAAATTTAATATTTTTCAAAAAATTTTAAAATTCCACTCTAATTTTCCCGATTTATTCCGTCTATATTAATAGGGGGATTTAATTTCCGTCTAAGAGGCTTAAAATATTGCGAATATTATTAATCAGGAGGTAACCTTATGAAAAATCTTAAAAAAATAATGAGCGTACTGTTCACGGCGATGATAGTATTTTCCGCGGCGGCGGTAATTCCGACGGCTTCGGCTAAAACGGTTAAAAAGCTAAAGAAGCCGGCTAAGTTCAGCGCGAAGCTTAAAAGCTCT
>JAHKZS010000039.1 GCA_020626545.1 bacterium | reverse complement strand
GTTATGAACAGTTGAAAATTTTTATCTGTTCACAAAAAAGTTAGTATTTATCGGACTTTATAGTACATTTAAACAGATGAACAGTAAATATATATACATTATAATTTTTATAATATAATATATATTATTTAATTAATAGTATACTATAGCTTAACGCTTCCATCTGTTCGGTATTTAATGTTTACGCAAGAAAGCGCGCGCAACTGAGCAGACAATATAAATATTTTTTTACTCTATAGGTATAGAGTTATATAAGATGTTCTTTTCCTTAACACTGTTATGCTTGAATATTTATTCTATTTTTGAGAAATTTCCTATAGAGCAAAATATCAGCTCAACCAAAGTTGAGCCGACATTTACTTACCAGTATCTAACTGTTATATTTTCTTTTTTTCTGCCTCGGGTATGCGCTCCGCTGTAGACCTTTTTTCTGCGGTGGTTAAGAATAAACATTGTACCGCTTACGAATACCGCGATCGCGAGAACTACCGCCATCCATAACAGGAAGTTCGCGTTCTTCTCGTCGGTAACCGATACGTTAGCGGCTTTCTTAGTCGAAACCGCGCCCGCGAGCGCTTTCTTGGAGATCACGTTTGTTTTAGCGATTACCTTATTAGCGGTCTTTACATTAGATTTAACCTCTTTTTTAACCTTGGGGCTTACGCTTTTAGCGACAGGCTGTTTTACTACCGCGGGAGTTGTAACCTTAGCGGCGGTTGCCTTCTCTGTAGCGGGTTCGCTCTTTTCGGTCGCCTTATAATCGGGGTTAACCTTAGCGTCTGAGCTAAAGAGCTTGTCCTTAGTAATCTCGCCTACAACGCCTGTGGTCGAGATTGAGTTATCCTCCTGGAACTCTTTAACCGCGCTCTCGGTTACTTCGCCGTAGAAGCCTGTACACTCGTCGTCGAAGTATTTAAGCTCGGCGAGCTGTTTTTGAACCTTTTTAACGTCCTCGCTATTATCTCCGCGCTGTACGATACCGTCGATTTTAACATCGGAAACGTCGTCAGCTTTTTCGGTAAGTTTTTCGGTTTCAACCGTCGCGGATTTCGTTTCGGCGTTAATTACATCCTCTTTATTCTCGGGAGCTGTTTCGGAAACGCCCATTGTCGAGAATTTATAATTAACTCCGTCAATATCACGGCTGGTATTTACGATATACTCGCCGTTTTCGTAGTAATAATAATCTCCGTTATACTTAACCCAGCCGTTATCGGGATAGCTTATAGCCGAGAACTTAAACCATTTTGTCCAAGACTTCGCGGTAGTAGGCTGACAGCAAACTCCGCTTTCTTCGTCGCGTGCGTCTACAGCCATACCGTTTCCGATATATACGCCTACGTGTCCGGGCTGATAAAGTCCGAGACCGTGGATTTTAGGAATACCGTCGCCTATATTTCCGCTTTGAGTAGCGGTATTAAGTTGATTAGTCGCGGTTCTCTCTCCTCCGCAATAGGAGTAGATAAGTCCCGAGCAGTCAACCGAGCCCGCGCTCGCTCCGCCGTAAACATACTTCCAGCCCTCGTTATAAGCCTTGAGCGACCATTCCGCCAGACCGGCGCCTGTGCCGTTAGCGCTCGGAGTTACCGAGCCGGCTATACAGATTGATACAATTAAGATAACCGCCAGAAAAACAGGCAATATCTTTTTATAATGTTTCTTTACAAAATTCATATCCTTATATACCTCCATACCCGAAAAAGCGGGCGTGTTAATTACAGTTTGTAACAAAACTGTAATAATTATAACAAATCTTGTAATAAATTGCAACTGTTTTTCTAAATTTTTCAAATTGTCTATCAATTGTACTAAAGAAAAGCTGATAAATATGCGGTTTTGTGCATTGTAACAAAATGTAACCGACCGAAAGGTTACAACCCTCACGATCGGTTAATTACATAAATATTGCCATACGCAGTTCGAGCATACGGACTTTATTTTATTCTCTTTAATGATACTTTTATATGCAAGCTGTTTTAAATCGAACCATTTAATACGCTCTCCCCCGCTTAGATTAAGCTCAGCTAAACAGTTAATATCAATTCTTTCGACTTTATCAAAGTCTTTACATTTTCCGCCGATATTGTTAGGACAAGACTTGCAAATCTCGTCGCAACCAACGCTAAGAGTTACATAAGGATTTTCGCTCTCGAGCTTTTCTATAATTACGCCCATTTCTTTTACGAACTCATCACTATATCCCTTTCCCCTAAAGAATCTTATACAAAGGCTGTGATGAGGTCGAAGCTTAAAGCCGTACAATTTTACTGAGGCGGTTTACGAGTACAACCGCCGCGGCGATTTTAAGCGCGTCGAACGGTAAAAACGGTACTACGCACATTCCCAAGGCGGTTACAAGGCTCATACTTCCCATAGAAGTGTTGTAAATTACCATAAACCAAGCCGTGCCGAAAACATAACAGGCGAGCAGTCCGAGTACCATAGATACAGCGAGTACCCAAAGCTTACGCCCGAGCTTTTCACTCATAATTCCTACAATAAACGCGGTAAACAGGAAGCCTATAATATATCCGCCCGTTAATCCGAACAGAACTCCTACTCCTCCCGTAAAGCCCGCGAATACAGGCAAGCCTACAAGTCCGAGCAGTATATATACCAACACGCTCAGCGTACCTCGTTTCCAGCCGAGCATACCCGCGGCGACAAATACTCCGAGCGTTTGCAAGGTAAACGGAACTGTCGCGGGAATCTGAATCTGAGCGCAGATTGTGATAACAGCGGCGAACATAGCCACATATACGATACTTAATAAATTAGTTTTTACGTTTACGTTTTTCATATTAATCGCCATAGCCTTTCCGCCCACATATACCCATTAAAATTCCCTGCAACCTTACCGTGGGCGGATAAGGCGTGTATGGCGGTTATAGTCATCGCCCGTTGCCGCTTGCGGTAAACCGGGCGGACAACATAAATCTTTGATAGTGTGAATTTTCACACTATCACCGTGTGTATTATATAATAAAAGAAAACTATTGTCAACTATTTTTAAAATTAAAGTTGACAATAGCTCGTTCTTTATTATTCCATATTAAAATCGAGACGGCTTAACTTCTCTATAAGTATATCGTCCTCGGTAGGAGCGTCGCTGAGGTTTTCAATCTGCTGTCTTATATCGAGCATCATAGCGTCGGTATTAGCTATATCCTCGGCGCATTTTGAGAGTCTCGATACGATATAATCCTGCTCGGGAATCTCGTGTTTATACTTTAGCTGATGCTCTAAACTCGCCCAAAAGTCCATAGCCATAGTTCTGATTTGAACCTCTACCTTCATCGGCTTAGTAACCTCGGCGAAAAATACAGGAACCTCTACGATAAGATGCAGACTTCTATAGCCGTTCGGTTTAGGCTTAGCGATATAGTCCTTGCGGGCGATAAGGGTTATATCGTCCTGTTTAATAAGCGCTTCGGCTATAGTGTAAATATCGTCTATATAGGAACAAACTACCCTTATACCGGCAATATCGTTAAGATTTTGCTCGATATTCTCGATAGTAAAGCTCTTGTCCTTACGGGCGAGCTTCTCGACAATACTCGAGGTACGCTTTAAACGTGTAGTCATATAGCTTATCGGGTTTCTCTGATAACGCACATTAAACTCGGTATTGAGTACATCAAACTTAGTCCGTACCTCTTTAATAGCGCAGGTGTACATCATCATAAGCTCCTTATACCCTACTACCGTACCCATAAGCTCTTTGGTCTGGTTGAACATAGCTGTAGCCATTTCTTCGGATATTGAACCTAAATCCCGGGACAATGCCGTTGCGCTTGTATATATTTCTTCATTAGTCGTAGCTTTAGGATTTAAAAGCTCGTTTTCGTTTTTACTCATAGTTTTTCTCCTTTAGTTTATAAACCTATTATAATACAACCTTAGGTAATAATCTATGTATTTTTTATAAAAATTGTAAATTGCGGTATAAGTATGTTATAATACATAAAGGTGACGGATATATGAACATTAACAATAAAATCCCCGAAAGCAGAGCTCGGGAAATTGAGATTTCGATAACTAAAAAGAGAAGATTCAAGGAAAAGATTTTCAGCCGATTTACTAAGGCGATCGTCGAGTTCGATATGATAAAGCCGAACGATAAGATAGCGGTTTGTATTTCGGGCGGTAAAGACAGTATGCTTATGGCGAAGCTTTTCCAGGAGTTAAAGCGCCACGACAAGTTCCCGTTTGAGCTTGTATTTCTCGTAATGGACCCCGGCTACAATGAAGCTAACCGTAAGAAAATAGAGGAAAACGCCGAGATAACGGGAGTTCCGATTACGATATTCGAGACCGATATTTTCAACTCGGTATTTAACGTCGAAAAGAATCCGTGTTATCTCTGCGCGAGGATGAGGAGAGGTTATCTCTACAAAACGGCTAAAGAGCTCGGCTGTAATAAAATCGCCCTCGGACATCACTACGACGACGTAATTGAAACGACCTTAATGAGTATGCTTTGGGGCGGTCAGGTTCAGACTATGATGCCGAAATTAAAGAGCAAGAATTACAAGGGTATGGAGCTTATAAGACCGCTTTACTATGTTCGTGAGGACGATATAATAGCATGGAGAGATTTTAATAAGCTTGAGTTT
>JAHKZS010000038.1 GCA_020626545.1 bacterium | reverse complement strand
GCGTAACATATTTTGATTTATATAACATACATCTTCCTTATCTTATTCCCAGGGTATTACTGAACCCGTAAGCTCGGAAATTGAGCTTATATTATTATCTTCCATAAACTTCTCTAAACCTTCGTTGATTTTAATAGGAGCGTAAGGATCGTTAAAAAGAACCGTTCCTATCTGGAGTGCTGAGGCTCCCGCCATAAGCATTTCTACAGCGTCCTGCCATTTAGAAATACCGCCCATACCGATTATCGGGATTTTAACGGCGTTATATACCTGCCATACCATACGAACCGCTACGGGAAATACCGCGGGACCGCTCATACCGCCTGTGTTATTTCTTATAATAGGACGTTTGGAATTAATATCAATTCGCATACCGGTTAATGTATTAATCATAGAAATAACATCGGCGCCGTAAAACTCGGCGGATTTAGCGATTTCGGCTATATCCGTAACATTAGGGCTGAGCTTTACCATAAGAGGTTTTTTACAATGCTTTTTCACCTCAGAAGTAATATTGCCGACAGACTCGCAGGATGTTCCGAACTGTACGCCGCCGCTTTTTACATTAGGACAGCTTATATTAAGCTCGACAAAATCGACGTCGGTATCGGAAAGCTTTTCCGCCATAGCGCAGTAATCCTCTACCGTATTACCCGCGATATTCGCGATAATTACGGTATTTTGTTCTTTAAGCCACGGTAAGTCGTGCTCAATAAAATGATCTACACCGGGGTTTTGCAAACCTACAGCGTTTAAAATTCCGCCCTCGGTCTCGGCTATTCTCGGAGGAAGATTTCCGAAACGTTCTTTTAAGGTAATTCCCTTACAGGATATTCCGCCGATTTTCTCAAGCGGGTAAAACTCGGAAAACTCACGTCCGAAACCGAATGTTCCCGAAGCCGCTATAAGAGGATTATTAAAATTTACTCCGCAGATATTAACGCTTAAATCACTCATAAAATACCTCCTCGGCGTTATAAACAGGGCCGTTTTTACATACATGAGTCATCGCTTCGCCGTTTTCGGTCTTGGTTTTGCACGCGCAAACAAGACAGGCACCGATTCCGCAACCCATTCTCTCCTCTAAGGAAACCTGACAGTTAACCTTTCCCTTACATACATCCGCTACGGCCTTAAGCATAGGAATCGGACCGCAGGCGCACACCTCGTCGATTTCATCGAGATGGTCTTTTAAAACATCTGTAACAAATCCGTGTATTCCCGCGGAACCGTCGTCGGTAGCGAGATATACTTTATCGCTTACTTTCTTAAAATCGTCCTGTAAGATTACTAAATCTTTATTTCTAAAGCCCGTTATAACTATAGGATTATCGGCTTGTTTAGCGCTGAACAGTAGCGGCGGAACACCTATTCCCCCTCCTACGAAGCAATATCTTTTACCTTTTTCTATTTTGAAACCGTTTCCGAGCGGTGCTAAAATCTCGACATCATCGCCCGCTTTCATTTCGGACATAATTCTTGTACCTTCGCCTTTAACCTGAAAAACAAGTCTTAAGGTTTTATCGCCGGCGTCACAGATAGAAATTGGACGGCGGAGCGTTCTTGTCGGAACCTTAATATTAACAAACTGACCGCATTTAGCCATAGCGGGAAGCTCGTCATTCTCAACAGTCCAGTCGAATATTCCGTCGGCTATTTCTTCATTTTTCAAAAGCTTAAAAATCCTTGTATCGTATTTCATATATCCTCCTTAAATCTTAATTATATTTCAACTTAACGGTAATTGTAGAAAGAGTTTCCTTTTTAGTAACGGAAACGGAAGTTTTTAAAACATCCTTTCCGAGAATAAGATTAGCCCGCTTGATATAATCGGCAAAACCGAAAGTATCCTCGGCGAATAAGCTGTTATAAACCGTATTGTAATCGAGCTTATTCGTATCGACACATATGTACAGATAGGGCTTTTTACTTTTAGCTTGTTTAGAAAGATATTCAGCCATATTGTTAGTATAAAGGTTATCTAATACATAGCCCTTATATCTATAATAGTTATACTTAACAGCGGTACACTTAGGTATAATCAGGTTTACCGACTTAATCAACCCGTTACTTTCGAAAAGCTGGTTGTCGTTATAGGAGTCAATTTTCGGAACAATTTTATGAGTTTTCTTAAGCTGTTTTGTAGTTATATTAAAATTATCGTACATAAAGAAATCTTCGGTATCATCCCAGGTAACGTCGGTATAATACCAATCGCCCTCGATTTTAACGGCGTTCCAAATGTGTCCCGAAGCGGTATTAGCTCCGTTAACAGTAACTGAATTAATTCCCGCGTAGGAAAGTAAAAGCTGAAAAGCGGAAGTGTAACCCATACAAACGGCGCTCTGATTTACAAGGCAACCGTATAGTGTATAGGAATCCTTATCATCGGTTTTATCATCAAGATACTTACAGTTCTTAACAAGATAATCATGGAAATAAAGCTCACGCTCAAACTCAGACATACCTTTTTTGAGCTTCGAGAGCAGATTGCTTACAACGGCGTTAACCTGTTTTAAACACTTTTTATATCGGGGAGAACTCATATTAGCGTAAAGCTTCAGTGTTACGTAATCATCCCCGATAGAATAGGAATACGGCTCATCAAGCCAGAAAAACTGGGGGTTATCCTGAAAAACAGCGAATACTGTTTTTGCTAATGATCTCTGAGATAAATCGCAGCCATGCAATGTAAAGCTTTTCATTTCGTAAAGCGATTTATTTGAAGAAGCTTTTTTATCGGTAAAGTCATCAGCATGAGCTATAATAGCTTTATACATACGTCTTTCGGACTCTGACGTTAAGGTTTTATAACCGTTTCTAAGCTTAATTTTACGGTAAAAGGGAGATAATTTAATTTTACTTTCCTTTTTGCTCTTATCAATTTTAACCGTGTTGGATTTATTGGTGTTAACTATTTCGGATTTAGTAACTTTGCTCTCGTAAACGAACTGAGAACAAGAGCTAAACAACAGCGATATTATCAATAAAAGAGAGATTATAATTCTTTTATGCAATTATATCATCCTTTACCTGTAGTCGATAGGCAGTGTAGCAATAGCGTTTAGACTTAAATCGGCGATATTTCCGCTTAAATACTCGTAATATCCCTGGGCGCCTACCATAGCGGCGTTGTCGGTACATACGCTTTTATCGGGTTTATAGAACTTAAATCCGCGTTTTTCGGATTCTTCGGCTAATCTTCTTCGCAAAAGTGAATTCGCGGAAACTCCGCCCGCGACAACGAGCGTTTTTACACCGAAATCTTCGGCGGCTTTCATAAAGTTATGGACTAATAAATCGACGACAGCTTTCCTGAACGACGCGCAGATATCCTCTTTGGGAATCTCATCTCCGCGCTGTTCCATATTATGTATAAGATTAATAACCGCGGTTTTTAACCCCGAAAAGCTGAAATCATAGGGAGCGTCGCGTACTACGGGACGGGGGAACTCGAATTTATTTTCGTCGCCGAGTTCGGCTACTCTGTCCATCTCTATTCCGCCGGGATAGGACATTCCCATTGTGCGGGCGGCTTTGTCGAAAGCTTCGCCCGCCGCGTCGTCACGGGTTCTTCCTATAACTTTCATCTTCGTATAATCTTCGACCATAACGATATGGCTGTGGCCGCCGCTTACAACAAGACATAAAAAAGGCGGCTTTAGTTCTTTATAAGAAATATAATTCGAGGCTATATGACTTCTTAGATGATGTGTCGGAATAAGCGGTTTTCCGCTCGAAAGCGATAAACCTTTAGCGAAGTTTACGCCTACGAGCAGAGCTCCGATAAGCCCCGGCGCGTGAGTTACCGCTATAGCGTCTATGTCGTCAAGCTCAAGTTCAGCTTCTTTTAAAGCGTTTTTTACTACGGGTACTATAGCTTCGGCGTGACGCCTTGAGGCTATTTCGGGTACTACACCGCCGTAAAGCTTATGTTCCTCAACCTGCGAGGCGATTACGGAGCTTAGCACCTTTCGTCCGTCCTCGACTACCGCTGCCGCGGTTTCGTCGCAGGAAGATTCTATAGATAAGATTTTCATTTTATCTGTCCTTTTATATTTCTAAATTAGAATTAAGATATTTTGTCAACAATATAGCGTTCTCAACAGGATTTGAGTAATACGAAGGTCTTTCCCCTACTTTGTTAAATCCCAGAGATGTATATAATTTAACCGCCGCTATATTGGAAGGTCTTACTTCAAGGGTAATAAAGCGCAGAGATTCCCCGTACTTTTCAATCAGAAAAGTTACGAGCTTTCTGCCTATTCCCTGTCCTCTGAAATCGGGATGAACCGCTACATTAAGAATATAGCCCTCGTCAGCCGCGATACTTACGCCGATATATCCGACGATTTTATCGGTTTTAGCGGTATAGAATTTACAGCTTTCGCTGTTAAAAGAGCTTTTTATACTCTCCTCGCTCCAAGGCTTGGAGAAAGACAGCTTTTCGATTTCTGCTATACACTGTATTTCGTTATCCTTTAATTCTTCTATAATCATATTTCTTTTATAGAATCATTAATAGCGTCGTAGATTTCGTCACGGCATCTTCTGTAGGTATCCTCGTCGCCGCCGTAGGGATCGGAAATTCCGCCTGTTTCAGCGCCTAACAGCCAGATTTTATAGGGATTAGCGCCGAGCGCTATAAGGGCGTGTTTATGGCGCGGACTCATTGTAAAAATCGCGTCATAATCGGACAATTCAAGCTCGCGGACGTTTTTAGTCCTGTAGCGTGAAATATCCACCCCGAGTTCCTGACAAACCGTAATTGCGTTAGTTGAAACTGGATGACCGCTTACGGTTGAAAGTCCCGCGCTTTCACAGCTTATAGGTAAATCTCTTTCTTCCGCCATTTTTTCGCAGATACCCTGAGCCATAGGGCTTCGGCAGGTATTGCCTGTGCAAACAAATAAAACTTTTTTCATAGTTACACCCTCTTTATATACATTACGACTTTGCGTCGTACCAGGTTTCTCCGATAGAGGCTTCCGCTACGAGCGGAACTTTAAGCTCAACGGCTTTTTCCATTTCTTCCTGAAGCAGCATAGCCACTCTCATAGACTCAGCCGCGGGAGCTTCCACTATTAGTTCGTCGTGAACCTGTAAAATTAACCTAGCGCTCAAGCCCTCGGCTTTGATACGGTTATCGACGTTCACCATAGCAATTTTGATAATATCAGCCGCGGTGCCCTGGATAGGCATATTACGGGCAACTCTCTCACCGAAAGCTCTGGTCATATGGTTTCCTGTGCTTAGTTCGGGAAGATAACGGCGTCTGCCGAACATTGTAACGGCG
>JAHKZS010000037.1 GCA_020626545.1 bacterium | reverse complement strand
ATGCACGCTGATTTATGTCAGATTTACACAGACGTAGAGGGCGTATATACAGCCGACCCGAGATTAGTTCCGAACGCTAAGAAGTTAAAAGAGATTTCTTACGACGAAATGCTTGAGCTCGCTACACTCGGCGCTCAGGTACTCAACAACCGTTCGGTTGAAATGGCAAAAAAATATAACATCGAGCTCGAAGTTCTTTCAAGCCTTGTAAAAGCTCCGGGCACTATAGTAAAGGAGAAAGTTAAAATGGAGAAAATGTTAATCAGCGGTGTCGCTAAAGACACAGATATTGCGAGAATTTCAATTGTAGGCGTTCCCGACGAACCGGGCTTCGCGTTTAAAATCTTCTCGAAGCTCTCGTCCAAGAACATCAACGTTGATATTATTCTTCAGTCCATCGGCCACAACGGCAAGAAAGATATCTCCTTTACAATCCCCAAGGACAGAGTCGCGGATGCCGAGTCGCTCGTTAAGGATTACGCCGAGAGCATTGACGCTAAGAACACATTCATCAGCACAGAGGTCGCTAAGATTTCTATCGTAGGCGCGGGCATGGAAAGCCACGCTGGCGTCGCTACAAAGATGTTCGAGGCGCTCTACGACGCTCAGATTAACATTCAGATGATCGCTACATCCGAAATCAAGGTAAGCGTACTTATCAACAAGAAAGACGCCGACAGAGCGGTAGAAGCTATCCACGACAAGTTCTTCGAGCAGTAAATTATTTTATATAACATTAAATCGGTTGAGCTATTCTCAACCGATTTTTTATTGCAATTTCTTATAAATTATGATATTATAGTCTTGCTAAACGAAATGAATAAAACTCTCTAAATGTGGAGATGCTGTTTTTGTCAACATGATAAAAACACATACTCTTTTTTTGGCATTTCCTATTTTTAGAGAGATTGTTCAATTTCGTTTAGCAGCGTGAGTTATGTGTTTTTTGCACATAGCTTCGGCTGTGTGCTTTTTTATTGTTCAAAAAAGAGGTCTGCCAAATGCTCATATTTTACTTTGAATTTTTACTTAATCTCCGAAAGCAAAACAACATCAGTGTAAAACAAATATCTAAAAAAACCGGTATAGATCAGTATAAATATTTAGATTTTGAAAACGGAAATATCGTCCCAAGCGATGAAGAAATATCGGCAATTTTAGCTGTATATAATTTAAAAAACGAAGATGTCCTACCTTATGTAAAAGAGAGAGCGTACTATCCCGTAGTGTTCTCTAAATCAGGAAATAAAATCAAAATAACTATACCGACTTTATGGATGATTGGAGCAACAAAAGAAATTGAGGGAGATTATCTTCTCGCATATAACGAAAGTAAAAAAATGATTAAAGATTACTTTAAAGATCATGTATTTATTCCTATAAATCCTAACCATATTTTAACTAACGAAAAAGAATATTTAGTTATGGTAAAATATAATTAACGGCGCACACTCTTAATGAGTGAGCGCCGTTTTTTAGTCTTCGTCAAAAATATTAAATTTTATCGCTTTACTGTCGAACAAACTATCAGCTCTAAGAAATAATTCTATCTTATCTCTTTTCTCAGGAACTTCGTAAACAAGCTCTGCTATTTTTGACTTTCCGGCGTCAAGCTCAGCACTTAAGCTCTCAAAATCATATTCGTCATAAAGAACGTCGTTGATGTAAAGCTCATTTTCGAGGAAACTATTTTCCCTCGTTTTTGAGATATTAGTTATCTTGAACTTAATCTTCATATACTCATAACCGTCAGCAGCCTTTTCGCCGTCATACTTATCGGAAAAAGAGATTCTGTCAATCGAGTACTCAAACATATCAAACGTCGCTTTATCGTACATAGAATATTCTTCCGCGTTCTCAACATAATTAAAACTGCCGATATGACTGTCTGCATAATCTAAAAATACAAAGAACCCTATAGGCGCTAAAACAGATCCGCCAGTTATTAAAGCAGCTAATACAATCAAAAAAGCTATAAACTTTTTAGAAGTTTGTTTCGGTTTACGCGCGTTACCGGCGGAAGTATTGTTAACAGGAATAATATAATCGTTTTTTGTTCCGCATTTTGGGCAGTAATTTCCTTCGTAATTAAATCCGCAGTTTTTACAATACATCTTATCACCTCTGATACGCCTAGATTATCACAATTATTTTTTCGTGTCAACTTGTATTATAGCCTTTTTAATTGTATAATAAAACCGAGGTTGTGATATAATGGAGAATCAATTCGAGAGAACCGAGTTGTTGCTCGGAAAAGACGCGGTTAATAAACTAAAAAACTCGCGCGTCGCGATATTCGGTATCGGCGGAGTAGGCGGATTTACCGCGGAAGCTTTAGTCAGGAGCGGTATCGGCGCGCTGGATATTATCGACAACGACACTGTCGCTCTGTCGAATTTAAACAGACAGATTATCGCCGTTCACAGCACTGTCGGCGAGCTAAAGGTAGACGCCGCGGAGAAGCGGTTTCTCGATATTAACCCGGATTTAAAGCTAAAAAAACACGCGGTATTCTTTACGCCCGAAACATCGAATAAATTTGACTTCGGAGAATACGATTACGTGGTGGACGCTATCGACACTGTAACGGGAAAGATTGAGCTTATCCTAAAAGCCGAGGAAGCGGGCGTTCCGATTATATCGTCGATGGGTGCGGGCAACAAGCTCGATCCTACGCGTTTTGAGGTAGACGATATATACAATACCTCCGTATGCCCTTTAGCGCGTGTGATGCGCACTGAGCTAAGAAAACGAGGCGTTAAAAAGCTAAAGGTAGTTTACTCGAAAGAAATGCCGGTTAAACCCGAAAACAATAACCTCCCCCACTCTAAAATCGTGCCGGGCAGTACAGCGTTCGTACCCTCGGTCGCGGGACTGATTATAGCGGGAGAGATTATTAAGGATTTAACAGTTAACGATTAACAGTAGTTATCGTTACAATACAGAGCATCTTGTTGTCATTCTGAGCGTTTTGCTCAGGATGATAATTTGCATCCTAAATCCTATACACTAAAAAAAGGACTGCCGAAGCAGTCCTTTTATTATTGTATTTAAGCTCTGAGCGAGTTGTCTGTAGAATGGTCGTAATAGACCTTTTTAATATCAGCGCCTAAGGATGTGAGCTTTTCGATAATGTTCTCATATCCACGCTCGATATACTGGATTGAACTTACCTCGGTAGTACCGTCGGCGCAAAGTCCGGCGATTACCATAGCCGCGCCCGCGCGTAAGTCGGTAGCTTTTACGGGAGCCGCTTTGAGTTTAGAACCGCCCTCAATAATAGCAAGTCTGCCCTCTACGGAAATATGCGCGCCCATTAATGTGAGCTCGGAAACATACTGATAACGGTTATCCCATACGCTCTCGTTAATGATACTGGTTCCCTCTACTGTACAAAGCAGTGTAGCGAACTGGGGCTGACAGTCGGTCGGGAATCCCGGATGAGGCATAGTCTTAATATTGCAACGGTTAAGCGGACGCTGAGTAGCGTCAACGAGTACCGCTTCGTCGAACTCTCTAATCTCGCAACCAATCTCGCGAAGCTTAGCCGTAATGGACTCGAGGTGCTTGGGAGTTACGTTAGTAACGAGAACTCTGCCTCTTGTCGCCGCGGCGGCGCACATATATGTGCCGGCTTCAATCTGGTCAGGAATTATAGAATATGTTACTCCGTGGAGGAAATCTACTCCGCGGATTTTGATTGTATCGGTACCCGCGCCTCTGATCTGAGCGCCCATTGAGTTGAGGAAGTTAGCGAGGTCAACAATATGAGGCTCTCTGGCGGCGTTTTCGATAATAGTCTGACCTTCGGCTTTTACAGCGGCTAACATAATATTAATAGTAGCGCCTACAGAAGCGAAGTCAAGGTAAATATGGCTTCCCTGAAGTCTGTTATCAGCCTTAACGTCGATAATAGCGCCGTTAACGAGCTCGTGACGAGCGCCCATAGCGGCGAAGCCTTTAAGGTGAAGGTCAATCGGTCTGGCTCCGAAGTTACATCCGCCGGGTAAACATACCTTAGCCTGATGACATCTTCCGAGCAAAGCGCCGAGAAGATAGTAAGAAGCTCTCATTCCTCTTACTAAATCCGAAGTAGCCTGGTAAGAATTAATCTTAGCAGGATTTATATATAATGTACTTTTATTTACTCTTTTAACCTCAGCGCCCATCTCCTGAAGGATTCTTCCGATAAGGCTTACATCGCTGATGTTAGGTATATTCTCAATACGACAAGGTTCGTCACAAAGAATAACCGCGGGTATAATAGCTACAGCCGCGTTCTTCGCGCCGCTGATGGTAACTTCACCATCAAGTACGTTGCCGCCGTTAATTACGTATTTCTCCAACGTGGCACACTCCAATTTCCAAAAAATGCTATAAAGCAAAAAGTAAAATTCATTACGTTAATCTTATGCCCTCTATATAATGTAACATACCTTCCAATTTATACACAAAAGTTACAATATTGTTAAAAAGCACAAGCTGTTGTGGTAAATGAAATTTTATACCACAATTTCATCCAATTAGAATGATACCCCAAAACAGCGATAAAGTCAATACATTTTCGAAAAATGTAACCTAAATTTGTTCAAGTTGTATGAGAATTATTAGAAGCTTGTAATTTTTATTCTTATTGTGCCTAATTAGGTTAATAAACTGTTATTTTCTTGTTAAGAATATTAAATATTTTAATAATTTCTTTTTAAGAATTAAATATTTGAAATTATTTTTCTTTTAAAAAACTATAATTTTATCATCAAATAAATCGGAAAAAGCGGACAGCCGAAGCTGTCCGCTTAAATTATAGTTATTAAATTAATTACCAACTGTCAACAAGGTAATGTCCGAGTTCATCCATAGCTTCAGGATAAGCCGGGAAGAATCCCTGCTGTGAGCCGTCGAATAACGCGTCGGCGGTTTGAGCTTCACCGTTAGTAAAGATTACGTTACAACCTACGGGCACCTCTATGCTCCACTGGGCTTCGCCGTAATCGTTAGTACCCGCTTCGGTCATAGCCTCTCCCGGCCAGTTACCCGGATCTTCTCCTTCGTTCCAGTAGTAGCAGTAAATCTGTCCTGTCCAACCCTTATTGTTGGAGAACATAACTGTCTGGTACTGAGGATCGGGATCGGGCTCAGGTTCGGGATCGGTTTCGATAATCGGGTCTGTCTGAGGATCTGTCGGTGCGGGAGCTAATGTAGTAGCTTCGGTCACGATAGGTCCCTGAGTAGGAACAACTACAGGAGTATCAGCGATTTCCTTACCGATTTCGTAATCAACAGGAATCTTGGCGATCCATCTCTGGATAAGAGAAGCGTCCTTGATATTTACAATACCGTTTCCGTCAACATCCGCGTTGAGTATGCTTCTGTTGCTGAAGAATGTGAGGTTAACAATATACTGCTGGATATAGGTTACGTCCTTAATGCTTACAGACTTATCGAGGTTAGAGTCGCCTAAAATCTTGCTGTCGCCTGTAGCGGGAGGAATAGTAACAGGAGCCGCAGTCTCGGAAGCGGGAGCTGTTGTGATAGGAGCGGCTGTTGTCGCTTCTGTCGGAGGAGCTGTTGTAGGCTGGTCTTCCTTAGTCTTATAGAGGTAAACTACGTTAGTTGTACCCGGCTGATAGAATCCTGTGGAGTTAGCGGGAGTTTCTACTAACTTACCGAGGCTGTCGTCGCCGCTGGTTGTATACTGGTCGGTATTCTTCTTAACCGCCGTCGCGGAAGAATCCGCCTTAAGCTGTTTACCTGTATCGATGTCGATATAAGATGTAGTAATTGTAGACTCGTATGTTACTACGCCGTTATCGATAAAGCACTCGCCGCCTACCGCGTAACCCGGCTCGTTCTGTCCGGGTTCCTGACCGGAGCCGGACTTAGGATGGAACATTACTCGACAAGCAGGTACGTTAAGTGTACACATATACCAACCCGCGCCCTTAGTTGTATCGGCTTTCATTGTCGGGTTCTTTGACCACGCGCCGTTAGGCTCTATGCCGTCATCGGTATAAGCGTAGCATGTAACTGTAGACCAGCTGTTTGTCTTATGATAATGAACTGTAGTTGTCTGGGAAGCGAGGGGTTTATACTTAAAGGTAATAGTTTTCGCGTTACCGTCGAATGTACCTGTTGTACCTGACGGATACTGAGTGGTGTCGAGCTGATAGCTCTGAATCGCGCATACGGGGATAGAGTATTTGCTGCCCTTTTCAAGTGTATAAACCATATCTGGTGTGAGCTTTTTATTGCTCTGGTCGAGGTATTTAACAGTAAGGTCGCCGAAGCTCTTACCGTTAGCCTCATAGTAATAATCAACAGTAGTATCGCCGTTGAATGTACCTGAAGCTGTGCCCTCGGTTCTTACGTTATAGTTGTTGAGAAGCTCGGTCTTCTTAAGAGCTGTGTACTTAGTACCGATTCTGTAGTAAGCTTTTTCTGTAGTAACTTTACCGTCTATATGGTGGTTAGTTGTAAGAGTTCCGTACTTAAAGTTACCGCTTAAGTCTTTATAAGATGAAGATTCAACGAGAATAGCCGCTGAGTTCGCGGGAACTGAGTACGAACCCGAAGCTGTGCCGAGGCTTGTAAGTCCCGCCTTCTTATCGTTAGCGATAACTGTCCACGAACCGCTGAGGTTAGCGGAAGCAGCCGAGTTGCCTGCGTTAAGAAGTACAGCTACCTTGCCCCATTCGCCTGCCTTATTGTTATTAATAGTATAGCCGATGAATAAGCCTGACTGACTTATCATACTCATCGAGGAAGCGGCTGTGTTGCCGTCGTCGTTAAACGCCGAATAAACTTCGTTAATCTGACGTAAGCCCTTATAATAATCTACAACTTCTTTATAAGTGTTAGCTCGTTTCCAGTCTAACATATTGATAGAGTCGGGAGAGTTATAGGAGTTGCCCTGACCCTGTTTTGTACGAGCAAATTCTGTACCCGCGTTAAAGAACGAGATACCCTGAGATGTTAAAGCGAGCGCGCCCGCTACTTTTAATTTTCCTGTATAGTTAGAAGCGGTACTGTTAACATTAGCCGCCGAAGTGGTAGAAGCTTTACCCTCGCCGCTTCTTGTATAAGCGCCTACGATTTTATCCCATACTGTGAGGTCATCGTGGCAGTCGATAAAGTTTACCGTCTTAGACTTGTATCTGGAATCACACAAGTTACCCTTGATACCTGATACAACTGTAGCGGCTCCGCCGCCCCAATCAGCTGTTCCGCCAAGCCATCCCTGTGAGGCTGAACCTGTGGTCTGTACACGAGTAGCAGCGGAACGGAATGTACCGGAGAATACACCAACGCCGTCGCTTAAGCTCGCGGTATTGCTTTCGGTAGGACCTGTGCCCGAAGGAATAGCGGAGTCGCCGCCTGTCCAGGGCTCGCCGTACATAAGAATATTCTTATCAATAGCGTTCATCTTTGTACGAGCCTGGTTAAGTGTTGTAATATCAATACAACCCATAAGGTCAAAACGGAATCCGTCAATATGATACTCATTAGCCCAGTATTCCATAGACTGAACGATAAAGTTTCTTACCATTCCTTTTTCGGAAGCGAGCTCATTACACTGGCCTGAACCGTTAGCGTAAGCGAGCTGGCTTGTCATTCTGTAGTAATAACCGGGAACAGTTTTTGTAAAGCAAGAACCGTCGGCGCCTGCTGTATGGTTATATACAACGTCCATTACGACCGAGATTCCTCTGTCGTGGAGAGCTTTTACCATCTGTTTAGTTTCGTTAATACGAACGTTACCGTCGTAAGCGTTAGAGGAATACGAACCGTCGGGAACGTTAAAGTTCTTCGGATTATAACCCCAGTTACGATCAACTTCGGAAGCGCCGTAAACTTCGTCAATACCGTCGAAGTCAGCCATAGGCATAATCTGTACGGTATTAATATTGTTCTCTACGAGATAATCCATACAGGTTTTTAATGTACCCTGTTTCTTATAAGTAGTGCCGCCCTCGGTAAACGCGAGGTAACAACCGCGGTTCTTATCGCTTACGCCGGAATCGGGATCAGCGGAGAAGTCACGGATATGGAGTTCCCATACGGCAGACTCTGTCTTTGTGCCGAAGGTAACGTGCTTATCGCTATTCCAACCCTCGGGATCGGTTGAGTCGAGGTCAACTACCATCGAACGGTTTCCGTTAACGCCGACAGCCTTTGAGTAAACGTCCTGGGTTTCGTTAGTAACTACGGTACCCGCAACGTTTTTTGCCGTAACAAGATAAGTGTAGTAAACGTTCTTGTAATCGCC
This sequence comes from bacterium, assembly GCA_020626545.1. Lineage (GTDB taxonomy): Bacteria > Bacillota > Clostridia > Oscillospirales > Acutalibacteraceae > Ruminococcoides. Next base: position 6,318 of record JAHKZS010000037.1, on the reverse strand, counting down.
GTTTAATTTTACAGACCAAACCGAGCTGGTGCCTTTAGTCATAGTGTGAGTACCTAAAACAGCGGCGCCGTTCTCACGGTCGGAACCTGTTTTATACAGCTTAAGCTCAATCTTAGTAGCCGCCGGAGACCATACCTTCCAAGTTGTAGCGGAGGGCGTGTAGGTCGCGCCGAGGTCGTTACCCGAATACACTGCGTTCGCGTATCCGCGGCCAGAGGCTTCAGACTGGTTAAAGTAAGCGCCGGTCGCTACTTTACCTGTCTCAGCGGCTGAGGTAGAGATTACAGCCATAGTGCTGAGCATAAGTACAGCAAGCATAAGCGCTGCTATTCTTCGCATTTTCATAAATATCAACTCCTAAATTTGCAATATTATTGCATTCTTGGTTATTATCATACCAAATTACACCCTTGTCAATATTCTAATAAAGAATTATTTTGCTCTCGTGATAACGAAATTTCAAGGCGTTTTTTGTGCATATTGTATGTATACGAAAACGAGCGTCTTTTATTTAACCGCTAAGTATGATATAATTTAATCGGCGATAGTGTGAAAATTCATACTATAAAAGATTTATGTTGTCCGCCCGGTTTGCCGCAAGCGGCAACGTGCGATGACTATAACCGCCATACACGCCTTATCCGCCCACGGTAAGGTTGTTTGTAACTTTAACGGCTGTTTGTGGGCGGAAAGGCTATGGCGCGTAATATGAAATGTGATTTATGCCCGAGAAAATGCTTTGCCGAGCGAACCGAAGACTATGGAAAGGGATTTTGCGGGCTCAATGATAAAATTAAAGTTGCCAGGATAGCGGCTCATATGTGGGAAGAACCTCCGATAAGCGCCGAAAACGGCAGCGGAGCGGTTTTCTTCTCGGGATGTACGCTTAGATGTATTTACTGTCAAAACTACGAAATCTCCGAAAAAAAGAAGGGAAAATATATTTCCCCAAAAACTTTAGCTGAGGAGATTAAGAAACTGGAAGCCTCCGGCGTACATAATATTAACCTAGTATCCCCTACCCCGTATGTAAATTTAATCAAACAAGCCCTCGATATTTACAAGCCGTCTATTCCGATTGTTTACAATAGCTCGGGTTACGAAAGAGTATCCACCATCGAAGCGCTTAAGGGGTATATTGACATCTATCTTCCCGACTTTAAATACAGCAGCGACGAGCTCGCGTACGAATACTCGGGAGCTAAAGATTATGTAGTTACCGCTAAGAAAGCTATCAGAGCTATGATAAATCAGGCCGGCGATAACGAGTACGACAATAACGGAGTTATGAAAAAGGGTGTAATTATACGCCACCTTGTACTCCCTAACCATACCAAAAACAGTATGGGTGTTTTGGATATAATAAAGGAAAACTTTCCTGATAAACCCGTCAGCCTTATGGGACAGTATGTTCCGGTATATAAAGCCGCGGGGCATAAAAAACTCGGTCGAAAAATCACAACGCGCGAGTACAAAAAGGTAACGGACTATATGATCCGTCTTGAGATAGATGGATTCACCCAGGAGCTCAGCTCCGCCGACGAGGATTTTATACCGGATTGGAATTACTGATAAAAATCAAAATGAACCCGCTCAAGCCGAGCGGGCTCCTTTTTTGAAGAGATCATTTCCACTTATACTTTTTATTATTCTTGATAATAGTTTTTTTACAACCCGACACTCCTAAAGCAACCGAACTACCGCTTTTCGCGTAGAGCTTATTGCTTTTTATCGTTGTTTTTCCGAATTTGTTGCCTTTATAAGTAGCTATGTAAAGTCCGTTTCTTCCGCCTTTAATTGTGTTTTTGCTAAACACATTAGCGTACTTCGAGGTTTTCTTATTATTGCCGAAGCTCGCCAGATAACAGCCTATATTATAGTTATAGTCCGAACCTTTGGAATAAGCCTTGTTATTCTTGACGGTAACTCCCGCTACATTATGGAGGCATAACGCTTCGGTTTTCATTCCCGTAACTTTACATCCGATTATTTTTACGTTAAAGTGATGCTTCTTAAGCCACTTTCCGCCTTCAGTATCGGTTTTATTGGTACAGATTCCTCTTGAGCCTTTTACAGTACAGTTTTTAACGGTAATGTTTTTGCAGGTCTGTCCTTTGACGAATTTCTTACCGTACTGCGCGATTACGGGAGCTGTAGCTTTTGTGGAAATATCTATCTGGAGAGGCTCCGCGTAAATATCGTTTTTCTGTTTGCCCTTTGCGATTAATTTACAATTCTCTACAAGTACTTTCTTACATGCTATAATTTCTAAAGCGTGGCTTATATAGTTTGTATCAACTCTCGCGTTCTTTATCTTAATATTATTAGCGTGAGCGAAACGGAATGTAGATGTCGATCTGGACGGTTTGTCGATTTTTTTCATAGTCCAGACGCCGCCGTTTATTGTAACATTCTTAAGGGACTTATAATTAGTCTTAGTACAACTGTTAATTAGAATCGGTGTGTCAGGCGAATTCTGATAAACAGTAGCGCCCTTTGCTTTAATTGTTTTATTGCTTCCTATAAAAATCGCGTTATATATAGGAACCTTTACCTTAGGCAGTACAACAGTACGTTTTTTGTTGTCGCCTAAAGCGGCGGATAAAATACTCTGGTTATTTCCCGAGCTCTTACTAACGTTTAAAAGAATACTTCCATCCTTTTGAACTGTACCGATCTCGACTCCGTTTACCTTAGCGATTTTACCTTCTTCGGCAAAAATCGTTTGCGGAGCTGAAATCGAGAGTCCCGCGACAATAGCGAGTATTAAACATAAACTTATTACCTTTGGATACACTTTCATACTATTCCTCCTATAATATATTTTATTAATATAATTATATCACATTTATTACGATAATGAAGCGTTATTTATTACACTATACCGTTAATTATTACATCTAATATAAAACGGAAAGCCTTGACTAATATATTTAATTCGATTTAGTTTTTCTGAACTATCTGTTGATAATCTCGGCGCTTTTTGTTATGATTAATACAAAGAGTTTACCGCAAGCTTAAATATTTACGAGGCTTTGAGCGGTTTACGCAGAGTAAGAAACGGAGAAATAGTATGAATCAAGAAAGCAGAAATTTTTACGGTATCTATGCCGACAGATTAGATGAACTGAGCGGTTTTATGGTAAATGAGGTGCAGTCTATTCTCGACAGCGTAAGCACCGATTCCGAAACCGCCCTCGCCGAGCATATTAAGTGCCGCGTTAAGGGCAGCGAAAGTCTAAAAGAAAAGTTGAGAAAACGCGGTTTGGAAGAAACCGCCGAATGCGCGCTGAAAAGCCTATCCGATATCGTAGGCTTGAGAGTGATCACCCATTTTGTCGGCGATATTTATACTTTGGTCGAGTTAATCGAAGCCTCTCCGAAGTGGAAGGTAAAAGTTGTAAAGGACTATATCGCGGCTATGAAGCCTAACGGCTACCGCAGTCTTCATCTCATCCTCACCGTGCCGTTCGGAGTCGGCGATATTCCCGAAATCGACGTCGAGATTCAACTTCGCACTATCGCTATGGACTGCTGGGCAAGCTTGGAGCACCAGCTTAAATACAAGAAAAATATCCGCAACACTTCGCTGATTGTCGGCGAACTGAAACGTTGCGCGGACGAGATGGCCTCCACCGATTTGACGATGCAGACCATCCGCGACTTAATACAGAAAGGGTGAGTTTATGAAGATTTTATACGCTGAGGACGAGCTGCAGTTATCTTCGGCCGTTTGTGAGATTTTAAAAATGGAGGGCTTTGAGGTTGTGCCCGTATATGACGGCGAGCAGGCGCTCGAAGCGCTCGAAAAAGATTATTTCGACGCGGTTATTCTAGATATTATGATGCCGAAAAAGGACGGTATTGAAGTACTGACTTCTATGCGGCGCGAGGGTAACCATACTTCTGTACTGATGCTTACGGCGAAAGCCACTGTTGATGATCGTATTGCCGGTCTGTCTGTAGGCGCGGACGATTATCTATCAAAACCCTTCGCTATGAAGGAGCTGGTCGCGCGGTTGAATTCTCTGATTCGCCGTAACTCCGACTACCGCCATTCCGTGTTAAATTACGCTAATATCGAGCTTGATTCCAACTCCTGCGAGTTAAAATCCGAACATGGAAGTCTCAGGCTGAACAACACAGAGGCGGAGCTCTTAACTTTCTTTATACATAACGCGGGAACCTACTTTTCCCCCGCTCAGATTAACTCTCAGCTATGGAACGGCAAGGAAAGTCCCGAGAAGGCCGAGCTTTACATCTACTATCTAAAAAACAAGCTCAGACAGATTCATTCGCTCGTCAGTATTCAGGATAACGGCGATACCTACGCGTTGGGAAAGGAATAATTATGAAGAAGTTACGCAGAAAAATTATCTTAGGCGTTTTTTTCTCCGTTCTGGTTGTATTCGCCCTGACCGTTGTTGTAATCGGTACCGCCTTGAATATGCATTTAAGCGATCGCTCGGATTCCATAACGAAACTGATTAACAACTCCGACGGTGAGTTCCCCTCGAAGCACGAATATGATAAAATGAGTAAAGAGGGACAGATTCATCTATATGATTTTGACGATGAATCTCGTTTCCGTATGCGATACTTTGTCGTGTATTTCGACAGCAAATATAACGTTAAATCGGTTAAGACCGATCATATCGCGGCAGTCGACAAAACAACCGCCGGAGAAATGGCGTCCGACGTGTTGTACGAGTCTAATACTACCGGTTATTACGGCGACTATCGTTACCGTTACAGCGAGGATACCAATTCTGTTATTTTTCTCAATATTTCCGGCGACGCTGAGGGAATACGGATAATTATGATTTTCATCTCAATTGTGGCTCTTATCTTTGTCCTTTTGATTACGGTTATATTCTATTTCCTTTCGAAGCGTATCGTAAAACCCTTTGAAGAGAACTCCCGTATGCAGAAGCAGTTTATCACCGACGCGAGCCATGAGCTTAAAACACCGCTCGCGATTATATCCGCGAACGCCGAGGTGCTGGCGTATAAAGACGGGGAAAACGAATGGATTAATAACATAACCGCTCAGGTTGAGCGTATCGGCGGGTTGATTAATGAGCTTCTCACACTAAATCGGCTCGAGGAGATTGATACCGTTGTAGACATCGAGCCTGTAAATCTCAGCGAACTAATCTATACAGTATCCGCTGATTTTGAGCAGGTGTTTAAAAGCGAGGAAGTTTCTGTTAAATATGACGTTCAGCCCGACGTCGTCATTAACGGCAACCGCAATCAGCTTGAGCGTCTTATATCTGTACTTGTGGAAAACGCCTCGAAGTATATCAGCGCCGGCGGTGAATTCCGTATTACTCTAAAGAAGGAAATGCGCTATACCACGCTCTCGGTATTCAATACCTGTGAAATTGATCCGAATGTCGATTATAAATATCTTTTCGACCGATTCTACCGTCCCGATTCCTCGCGCGCATCCGGCACGGGAGGTCACGGTATCGGGCTGTCTATTGCCAAGCGTATCGCTACGCTCCACAACGGTTCAATAGCTGCTGTACCGCAAGTTGACGGACTATCGTTTAACGTTAAGTTATCAAATCGAATGAAATTACAAAAGAAGAATAAAGGATAACGTAAAATAAGTAATCCTAACCACACTTTATACAGAATTAAAAAAGCTAACCATAATATAAAAAACAGCGTGTAAGTTGGAATAATTCCACTTGCACGCTTTTGTTATATGGAGTTTGGAATAGACATCAATTCTCTTGCTATTATATCTTTAAATATTTTTCTTATAAATTGCCGGTATTTTTGCTGGGTTATCTGCTGGTTTATTTGCTATTGCCGGGCTAATTGCTGGTTTATTATTTGTTAGTTTCCTTATGTTAAGTTTTCTCAACTTAACTTTTCAACTCTCCAGAAGTCCAGTATTTAAGCCGTTTTCAAGCATTTTGAATAAACTTAGCAAAAGAAAAAGGTGGATTAGATAAACCACCTTTTCTGGTCCGAGTGACTGGGTTGAGTCAGCGGGCTAATTCTTCTGTCGGAAATCTTTCGTTTCGCCTGTTTCGACGTGTGCATTAGTTTATGTTTCATAAACGCTACGGGCTAAAAACAGTCCCCCGGACTGTTTTCTTTACGCCCTTTCAAGAGCCCGCTTATTTCAGGCTCTTATTCTTTCAGTATAAAGCAAAACGGACAGTCATAAGACTGTCCGTTTTGCTTGGTCCGAGTGACTGGAGTCGAACCAGTCACTACGGTTTATATTGCATCGGGTAACGGGTTTGTACGGCATAAATAATTATTAACTTTGCTAACATCTTTCTTCTTGTATATTTT
>JAHKZS010000006.1 GCA_020626545.1 bacterium | reverse complement strand
GTAACCTGGGAAAAGATTTAAAATCATATAAAAATGAATAAACGCATATAATCTATCGGTGATTATATGCGTTTTATTATACTTACAAAACGGTCGTTACTCATTATATTACTATGCTTTTTACTTGGTATAGCGTCGTTATCAATCGGATTAAACTCTGTAAGCGAAGCGGTGGCGACAGCTTCAATCGAGCGCGTTATACCGATTTACAGCGTAGATACAAAGGATAAACTCTGCTCGATTTCATTTGACGCCGCGTGGGGTAACGAACAGACGGAAGACCTTTTGAACACGTTGGATAAATACAATATAAAAACCACATTTTTTCTTGTAGGTCAATGGGCGGAAAAATATCCCGACTCTGTTAAGGAAATCGCGAAACGAGGTCACGATATAGGCAACCACAGCTCAACTCACGCTCATATGCCCGCGCTCTCCGCCGAAAAAATGAAAAAGGAAATAAACGACTGCAATAACCGTATTAAAAAACTTACGGGTAAAACCCCTACCCTGTTCCGTCCGCCGTACGGCGACTATGACAACAACGTCGTAAATATGGTAAAGTCGATGAATATGTACTGCGTCCAGTGGAATATAGACAGCCTCGACTGGAAAGATCCGAGCATAGGCAGGATTGTATATAACTGTACCGATAAGCTGACCCCGGGCTCAATCATCCTGCTCCACAACGGCGCGACTAATACCCCGAACGCCCTGCCGAAAATTATCGAGGGAATTAAGGAGAAAGGCTATAAAATCGTTCCGATTTCCAAACTTATTCCAAAAGGCGATTATAAAACAGATGTAACGGGTAAGATGATATTGGAAAACTAAATCTTTCAAAAAAGGACTGCCGAGGCAGTCCTTTTCGCAATATCTTATTCTTTTATTTCTTTTACTATGTTTCGTCTTTTCAGCGCGATTGTAAGCGGGATTCCGAGCACGAATAATACCACAACTTCGCCTAACGCGACACATCCGCCCTGAAATAAGAAATCGGCAAAATTAAAGGTTGCCATTTGACCGACAAAGAAAAACTCAATCTCAAAGCCGACAATAATTCCGTTAAATATCGCAGGCATCAAAAGTCCGATAAGCGGAATACTCTTTACGCAAACATTCCTTAACATCCGCATCGAAACTACAGCTAAAAGCGTAGCGAGCGAGCCGAAAAGCATATCAATCGGTCCCAGTCCTCCTAAAATATTAGCGAGCACACAGCCGACCGTAAGTCCCGGGATAGCCGCGGGAGTAAAGAACGCGAGTACCGTCATTGCTTCCGCAAGTCGAAACTGAACCGCCATAGATGTACTTCCGGGAATAAGCATAGCTTGAGCCGTAGTAAGAGTGGCGTAAAGCGCAGCTATAACCGCACCCTGTACGATGTACATGGTTGATTTTTTAGTCATATTAAATTCCTCCGTAGTGTTTATTTATAGTCCGGATATTGCGACGGACTGGCGTTTTTAACACGCCGTGAAAGATTATAACACAGTTAGTTTTATTTTTCAAGCGTTTTATCAGTAAAAAATACTAAGATAAAAATATAAACTAAGAATTCAGAACTATATAAATTACGCGCCTAAAAGAAATAACCACATCGCAGAACCTATCCTAACTATACAAAGCAGGATATGGGCGCTGAGGTTAGAGGGAGAGCAGGTTTTATATAGGGAATGCAGGGGCTGACGAAGACACATAAAAAGCCGAGAAGAGCTACCCTATTGGGTAGCTCCTCCCGGATTTAGAAGTTTTGAAATTAACGTGAAAACGTGGATGTCTGTTTAATGCGCTTATCCGACATCTCTGAACATATTCAGTCGGAAAAGCTTTGACTCGTCGTTCTTATTTTCGCATACGATTGATGCTTCTGCTATCCTTCCACCCTCAATTAATTGAGTTAAGCCGACGAGCTGTGAGAGTTTGCTTCGGAGGTTAAGTTTATCTCCGTCTCTGGTAACGAGAAATACGTTGCCTTCGCAGGTATCAAGCACAGCTAAGAATTCAGAAACATTGATGTCATGCATGTTGAGAAT
>JAHKZS010000036.1 GCA_020626545.1 bacterium | reverse complement strand
GGGGAAGATAATTTTAGACGACTGTTGAAGGTACAGAGAGCTGATATTTTAGCCCAATCTAAATATATGAGGGAAGCTAAACTGAATAATCTTGAGCTTGCCGAGGGTGCTTTTAACAGGGTTGTTACAAACAAAGAGTGCTATAAGATAAAAGATTTACAAATTAACGGTTCGGATTTAATTCATTTAGGAATTGTTGATGGAAAGATGATTGGAGAGATTCTACAGATTTTACTCGATAATGTTATTGACGAAACTATAGAAAACGAAAGCATAGCCTTGAAAATTAAGGCGTTAGAGATTTATAAGGAACTTGATGAAATAAATTAAGGAACAGTAAATTCAGCTGTTCCTTAATTTTTTGAAAAAGTTTTTAATTAAAATTGAACATTCTTCTTCCATTATTCCGCCATAAACTTCCGGACGAAAATTATGTTCAGTATCAAGTAAATTAATATATGAACCGCAAGCGCCGTTTTTAATATCATAAGCTCCGAAATATACTTTTGGTATTCTCGCGTTTACAATTGCTCCCGCGCACATAGGGCACGGCTCCAATGTAACGTATAATTCACAATTCCACAAACGCCATCCTCCTAAGGCTTCGCACGCTTTGTATATAGCTTCGGTTTCAGCGTGGAAAAGGGCGTTTTTACCTGTTTCTCGTTTGTTGTACGCGGTAGATATTATTTTTCCGTTTTGTGTTATTACAGCGCCTACAGGAATTTCGCCGAGCTCAAAAGCTGTTTGTGCCTGTTTAAGCGCTTCTTTCATATATAATTCAGCTTCCATAGGGTATGAGCGATATAATAATTTCGACTCCGATTAAAGACAGAGCAAATATTATTCCCACAGATGAAAATAACGCGGAAACTCTTTCTTTAAAAGATAGCGGTGTGTATTTATTTAAAGTAAAAAATTCTTTGTCTTTGCTTAGTTTATACGCGGAAACTATTCCCGCGATAATGATTAATATAATAAAAAATAAATATACAGTATCGGTAATATTTATATCAGCGTAATTGTTTTCCTCGATCAGTGAAACTACTACACTTGAGCAGTTTATTAAAAAGTGCGTAATCATAGCGGGTATAATTGATTCCGTTTTAACAGTTATAAACGCGAGAACTAAGCCTACAATAAAAGCGAAAGGGATTTGTACAATATTCCCGTGTAATAATCCGAAAAGTAAAGCCGAAATAAGTACAGCGAATGAATCTCCGTATTTTCTTAACTTTTGAAGCACAATGCCTCTGAAGGCAAATTCTTCCGCAATAGGCGGTATAACCGCTACAGATATTATATAAAGTATATTTTCAAGCGTACCGTTGGACTTGAAACTCATCTCCGAGTTGTTGTGCAATCCAAAAAGCGAAACTCCGTTTACAAACATTTCCGTGAAATAGTCAGACACAAATCCTACAGCGAAAGCAAATAATACGCAGGGGATAAGGAGCTGTACGCGCACCTTTTTTAACGGTAACACTTCATTTAAACTTGTATTAGACAGCATACAGTAAAATATGCCTATAACAAACATACTTGTTATTGACGCGATTATTTCAATTAACAGTATAGCGGTGTTATCGGTTCTGTTATTTACAGCCATCGACATCACACCCATAACAATTGATATCAAAAACATAGTGCTTGTTATACTAAATATATAGAAACCTATTCCTGTTGAGGTCTTTTTAAGGTTTAATCTATAGTTAAAATCCATATAATCACTCCGTAAATAAATATTAACATAAACATAATGCTAAATCAAGTGCGTTAATTCGGATAAAAAGTTACATTGTTTTTACAACAATTGACAGTTTTATTAATAAAGATTATACTAAGACCATACAGTTTATAGTGAAAAAGTCTAATTTGAGTTATTGTCTTCAAATTGACTGATTAAGCTAAATATGATATAATAATAGAACTGTATTTCCGTTGGAGGTATTTATGAATACTGCGATTATACTCGCGGGCGGAGTCGGCTCAAGAATGGGTGTCGATAGACCTAAACAGTATCTCGTTATTGATGATAAACCTATTATCGTTTATTGCCTTGAGATTTTCGAGAAACACAATGATATTGATAATATTGTTATTGTAGTCAGTGACGAATGGAAAGATTATGTAATAGAAAACGTAAAAAAATACGGTATAAATAAAGTGTGCGGATACGCTCCCGCGGGAAGAACCCGCCAGCATTCTATTTATAACGGATTAAAATGTACTGAAACTAACGCTCCCGAAACCGATGTTGTTATAATTCACGACGCGGCGCGTCCGCTTGTTTCTGATAAAATTATCAAAGACTGTATTATCGGCGCGGTTGAGGATGACGGCGCTATGCCTGTTATATCTGTAAAAGATACCATTTATCAGAGTAAAGACGGTAAATCAATCGAAAATCTTTTAAAGCGTTCGGAACTGTTTGCGGGACAAGCTCCTGAGAGTTTCGATTTTAAAAGATATTTAGATATACATAATTCTGTAAGCGATGATGAAATTGCCGCTACCGCGGGAAGCAGCGAAATTGCTTATCGTCACGGAATGAAGATTCGCTTAGTAGAAGGAAGCGAACGCAATTTTAAAATTACGACAATTGAGGATTTAGAAACCTTTGAAACTATTATTAAAGAATAAAAGGAGGATATTATGGATACAATGAAAGCTCGTGTATTACACGGAGTTGGCGATTTAAGATATGAGGATTATCCTATTCCCGAGCTTAAACCCGATGAGGTTCTTATGAAGGTTAAGGCTTGCGGTATTTGCGGTTCGGATATCCCCAGAATTTTTGTTAACGGAACATATCATTTTCCGACAATACCCGGACATGAATTTGCCGGTGAAGTTGTAGCCGCGGCTACAAAAGAAAACGAAAAATACATCGGTACACGCGCGGCTGTATTTCCGCTTATTCCTTGCAGAGAATGTACAAGCTGTAATAAAGGCGTATATGAGTGTTGTAAGAGCTATGATTATCTCGGTTCTCGTTCAGACGGCGCTTTTGCTGAATATGTAAGAGTTCCCGTGTGGAACTTAGTTCCCATCGCCGATAACGTAAGCTTTGAGGAAGCCGCTATGGCTGAGCCGACTGCTGTCGCGCTTCACGCTTTAAGAAGAGCGGGTATCGAAATCGGAGATACTGTAGTAATCTACGGCCCCGGTACTATCGGTATGCTTATCGCTCAGTGGGCTAAAGCCTGGGGAGCAAGCAAGGTTCTTTTAGTAGGTACTGACTTAAATAACTATGAGTTTATTGAGAGCTTAGGCTTTCACGATTACTTTAACGCTTCTAACGGTGACCCTGTTGAATGGGTTATGGAACAGACAGGCGGTAACGGCGCTGATATAGCTATCGAGGCTGTCGGCGTTGATGTAACCGCGGGTAACTGTCTTGACAGTGTTGCTTCGGGCGGTAAGGTTATTTATGTAGGTAACCCGCATGGAGATTATACATTTAAACAGAACACTTATTGGCAGATATTAAGAAAACAGCTTCAGATTTTCGGAACATGGAATTCCGCTTATAATAACACTCCTCAGAGTGACTGGAGTATTGTTGTTGACGCTATGTCTTCGGGAGCTGTTAAGGTTAAGCCTCTTATTACTCAGAAATTCTCTCTTAAGGATATGGATAAGGGACTTGAAATTATGAAAGATCATACCGAGTTTTACAGCAAGGTAATGATTGTAATGGACTAAGAGGTACTATATGAGAGGTATGTTATCACCGTCTGTAATGTGCGCTGATTTACTTAATTTATCGAGCGAAATTAAAAAGCTCGATGAGCTTGGAGTAGAATATCTGCACATAGATTTTATGGACAATAAGTTTGTACCTAATATTACTTTTGACACAAATATGGTTAAATCTTTTAAGAAGCCTATGAAGGATATTAAAAGAGATATTCATATTATGGCTTTTGAGCCGCAGCAATATTTTGATAAAATGGAAATCGGAAACGGCGATATGGTTTCTGTTCATTTCGAGGCGTGCGAAAATCCGCATGATATTTTAGCGGATATTAAATCACGCGGAGCCGATCCCTGTATCGCTATCAGCCCCGACACTCCTGTTGAGACTGTTTGTGATTTTCTTGATGAAGTATATGCTGTATTGTTAATGACCGTTTATCCGGGATTCGCGGGTCAACCCATGGCGCCGCGTAGTATGGAAAGACTTGCCGAGCTTAAGAGGATTGTCGAAAAATCCGGTAAGAATGTTCTTATTGAGGTTGATGGTCATGTGAGCTGGGATCACTGCGGTGAAATGCGTCAAAACGGCGCTGATATATTTGTAGCCGGTTCGTCATCGGTTTATGGAAAGGATTATCCGATAGACGAGGCTGTTAAAAAGTTTTACGAATTAGTTAAGTAATGTGAGGGATTTTTAATTGGATTATAAAATCAAGATAAATAGTATTGTTGTTGAAAAGCAGTCTATGACTATAGATTTATCGGGTGAATTTATTGATGAATCTATAAACTCTAAATTTCTTTCAACCCCTAAAGTTATTTTACATTTTGATAATGGGGAAGAAGATAGAAGAATTCCGCTTGTTATTAGATTTAGAGATATTACTTACATTGACGGAAAGTGTATGTTCTCAGGAATATACACTTATCGTTTGGACTATCTTTTCTGGAAAACACGCGGAAGAGGTTTACCGTTCACTCTCTATTTTAACCTGAGTTTCGCTGATTTCTACGCGGAAAAAGTTCCGATTGACGTTACTCCCGATGAATTTGTTCAGGATAAAAAGTTCTTTAAACTTGAGGACTGCGGTGATCATTTTGAAATCACTTCTAAACCTGAAAGAATTAACGGATATAACCGTAAAGGTTCTATCGTTAAGGCGTTCGACGCTTTGTTAAAATTCATCACATTATTGTTCTCGATTTTATTAGTGCCTATGTTCATTATCGAGGGCTTACTCACCTTTACAGGATTTAAGAAAATGCCTTCGAAAATCCAGTCCGAGAATAAACTCGTCAGACTCGCTTCGTATGTAATCTATCGTATTTCGAGAGTTTCGAGAGAAAATCTTACTATGGACGGCTATAAGAGAAGCCTTATAAGACGTAAATATAAACATAAAAGACATAAAGCTGTACAGCCTAACAAGATTACTTTCTTCTCGGCAAGGCGTGAGGAAGTATCCGGCAACTTCGAATTTGTATACAAT
>JAHKZS010000259.1 GCA_020626545.1 bacterium | reverse complement strand
CGGCGGCTGGGGAGCAATTCTCAGATATAAGGGCGTAGAAAAAGAAATTTCGGGCGGAGAAGCCGATACAACCAACAACCGTATGGAGCTTACGGCGGTAATAAAGGCGTTAGAGCTATTAAAGGAGCCGTGCCGTGTAGAGCTTTACACCGACAGCCAGTATGTAGCGAACGCTCTCACTCAGGGCTGGGCTAAAAAATGGAAAGCTAACGGTTGGATGAGAAATAAAAAAGAAAAAGCCTTAAACCCTGAGCTCTGGGAAAGGCTTTTGGTACTATATGACGCGCACGACGTCGAGATAAACTGGGTTAAAGGTCACGCGGGACATCCCGAAAACGAGAGGTGCGACCGTTTAGCCGTAGCCGCCGCGGAAAAATATATGTAACTCGACCACAATTTTTATTTCTTTTTTAGCAAAACATACTAAATATAGCTTGCAATCTTCTATATCTTGTGTTATAATGCTTTTAATGAAATATAAATTCAGGGGTGTATGAAATGAAATGTCCGTTTTGCGCTTATACCGAATCTAAAGTAATCGACTCCCGCTCGGCTGACGACAGCGAACGTATCAGACGACGCAGAGAGTGTCTTAAATGCGGTAAAAGATTTACTACTCACGAGATTATCGAGACTGTACCCGTTATCGTGGTAAAGCGGGATAAGAGCCGTGAGAGTTTTGATAGAAACAAGCTCACTAACGGTTTAGTGAGAGCGTGTGAGAAAAGACCTGTTTCGATTGATAAAATCGAGGAAATCGTAAACACTATCGAGAGCAAGGTTCAGTCGAGTTTTGATCGCGAGGTTACAACCGAACAGATCGGCGAGCTAGCTATGAACGAGTTAAAGAATATAGACGAAGTAAGCTACGTTCGATTCGCTTCCGTCTACCGTTCGTTTAAGGATATTGAAACCTTTATGGACGAGCTTAATAAGCTTTTAAAAGAGAAATAAAATGTAAAGTAAAAAGGCAGCTTTTTTGAGCTGTCTTTTTTAGTTTTCAGTAGTCAGTAGTCAGTAATCACTTCTTTAGCACTACGAACTTAAACTTATTCTTCTTAATGTGTTTTATTTCACCTCGTTATTCACGCCGTTGGCGTGAGTATAGCTCGAATATTTAATAGCACTCGGCTCGGAACACCGCGGAGAGTGTTCCCTACTATCTCCAGGAAGCCGCCTGCCTAAAACTGACTACTGTGAACCAACGACAAAAGGCTCGCCGTTCGGGCAAGCCTTTCGAGTAAAATATTAAATAAAATTCTTTAGGAACTCAGGAAATACCGCGCGCCAGAATTTCTCGGTGTGCATACCTTTATCATAAACTCTAAGCATAATATCCTTGTCGTTATAGCCGACCTTTTTAAGATTATCGACCATACTTACAGCGCCTTTTTTAAGGTATTTTTCGAGGTCGTCGCTGTCACCGTTATAGATGTACACGAAGGGTTTGTTCTTATCGAGCTTCTTCGATTTAAGATATTTAACCCAGGTTTTATCCGAAAACAGTGAAAACGCGGGCGAGAGCGCGCCTATAGCGCCGAATTTATCGGGATGCTCCATACCGATATAAAAGCTCTCGATTCCGCCCGAGGAACTGCCCGCGATCGCGGTATGCTCACGGTCGGTATAGACGTTGTAGTTCTTCTCGATATACGGCATTACGGTATTAACGACAAAGTCACTGTAAAACTTACCGGTACCGTTTTCGAACGAACCGCCGTCAACGGAGCTTACGTCTACAACCTTGCCGATATTCGGAGTGAGCTCGCTGTCGCGGTTAGAGGTGCTGTCGTCGATTCCGACGATAATAACGCTTTTACCGACATTTTTCTGCATACTTCTTACGCTTTCGGCTACACTCCAACAGCCGTGAGAGGTCGCGCCGTTATCGAAAAGATTCTGACCGTCGGTCATATAGATAACGGGATACTTTTCTTTAGAATCCTTTTTATAACCCTTGGGGGTATGGATATAAATGTCCTTTTTATTATCCTTATCGTACTTAAAGGACTTTACGGCGTAATCGACGGGCTCTTCCTTTTCGTCGTAAGTAAAGGGTATCATTCCGTACATTGAAATATGCCAGCCGTTTACGTAATCGTTAAAGGCGAGCTCTATACTGTCTGTACCGTCGCTCGAAACAATAAGGCGGTCGTACTTTTTAGTATCCCCGTACACGCTGTAGGTAGTATAGTCGTCGTTTTCTTTAAGCTTTTCGGGCTTTACGGTTTCCTTAGCGCCCGACTGAGTGTTTAGAAACTTGACCTTTAAAACCTCCGCCGAGTAATCGTCGCGGATATAGATTTTATGACCTGTCTGAGTTTTTGTTTTATTCTCGGTCTTTGAATTTGAACACGAAGCCATAAAAGTTACCCCCAGTAATACCGATAAAATAATTGAAATAATTTTTTTCATAGTTAATCCCCTATTTCGTATAATTTCAAGGCGTTTTCAGCCGTAATATCCAATAGCTTTTGCGCGTCCATCCCGCGGACTTCGGCGATTTTCTCGGCGACATAGACGATATTTCTGCTGTCGTTCCGCTTACCCCGGTTCGGCACAGGGCTCATATACGGAGCGTCTGTTTCGAGTAAAAGCCTGTCGAGCGGAACTTCCTTTGCGCATTCGACGCTGTGGCGGGCATTTTTGAACGTTACCACTCCGCCGAGGCTTATACTCATTCCGAGTTTAATCACCTCGCGCATAAGCTCAACGCTTCCGCTGAAGCAGTGCATTAAACCTTTCGGCTTGTATTTTCTGAGTAAATCCATAGTATCGCCGTGGGCTTCACGATCGTGAACCACTACGGGAACGTCGAGTTCCTTTGAGAGCTTTAGCTGTTCCTCGAACATTTTAAGCTGAATATCCTTTGGGATATCCCAGTGGTAATCGAGACCGATTTCGCCGATAGCGACGCATTTTTTATGTTCAAGAAAACGTGCTATACCCTCTTTGTAATCCTCGGGAATGTCGGTTAAATTCTCGGGATGGAATCCCGCCGTATAGTAAATATACGGGTACCGCTCGGCGTAATCTTTTATAACCTCGGCGGATAATAAATCGACCGCGTTACACACTACGCCCGAAATTCCGTAGTCACGCAAGGTTGAGAGCAGTTCTTCCCTGTCGTCGTTAAACCAGTCGTCGTCATAATGACAATGCGCGTCAAAAATGTTTTTGTATTTGTTCAATTTTATTCCTCGCTTCAACAGTTGGTATCAGTCGAAATTCTGTAACCTATACCCTATATCCTATTAAATAAACGGAGCTTTCGCCCCGTTTACTTTAACAAAGTTTACTTCCGTTAACTTTCTTCTCGTCTACAGTAATAACCTGTAAATCTTCTCCGCGCTCAGCGGACAGTATCATACCCTGGCTCTCAACTCCGCAGAGTTTAACAGGCTTTAAGTTCGCCACAAAAAGTACTTTCTTTCCGACAAGCTCCTCGGGCTTATAATACTGCGCAATACCGCTTACAATAGTACGTCCGCCCATTCCGTCGTCGATATCGAATTTAAGAAGCTTTTTAGACTTCTTAACCTTTTCGCAGGCCTTAACCTCGCCTACTCTCATATCTACCTTGGCGAAGTCGTCGATAGAAATTTCGGGAGCGATTTCCTCAATCTCCTCCTCTACTTCCTCTATAGAATGTTCGTTTTCGGCATTCTTTTTCTGCATTTCGTCGATTTCGGCGTAGAGCTTCTCGGGATCAATTCTCGCGAAAATCGGAACAGCTTTGCCGACTTTTTCGCCGACTTTAACCGCGCCGAAGCTCTCGAGACTGTCGTAGGAGTTTTCGGAACAATTCATCTGCTCGAAAATCGCCTTGCTCGTATCAGGCATAAACGGCTCGATTAAAACGGCTACAAATCTTATAGCCTCTAAGAGATTATACAGCACTGTGCCGAGTCTTGACTTAGTGCTTTCGTCCTTGGCGAGTACCCAAGGTGTAGTTTCGTCAATATATTTGTTACAACGCTTAGCGAGGTTGATAACGGCTTCTACAGCGTCGCTCATATGGAACGCGTCGATGCATTCGTCAACCTTCTTAACGGTATCAAAACAGCATTTCTTTAAGTCCTCGTCAACTTCCTCGGCGGTATCAGGGCTCTGAATAACGCCGTCGAAATACTTGTTGTTCATAGCGATAGTACGGTTAACGAGGTTTCCGAGAGTATTCGCGAGGTCGGAGTTAAAACGCTCGATAATAGTTTCGTAAGTAATAGAGCCGTCGTTCGCGAAAGGCATTTCGGAAAGCAGATAATATCTTACCGCGTCAACGCCGATAAGCTTAACAAGTTCGTCAGCGTAGATTACGTTACCGCGGCTCTTACTCATTTTATCCTCGCCGAAAAGAAGCCAAGGATGTCCGTAGACCTGCTTGGGCAAAGGCTCGCCTAAAGCGAGAAGCATAATCGGCCAGTAGATAGTATGGAAACGCACAATGTCCTTACCGATAATATGCGCGTCCGCGGGCCAGTATTTTTTATACTGCTCGGAGCTTCCGTCGGGATCGTAGCCGAGAGAAGTGATATAGTTAGACAGCGCGTCGATCCAAACGTACACAACGTGTCCCTCGTCGAAATCAACAGGAATACCCCATTTAAAGCTTGTACGCGATACGCATAAATCCTGGAGTCCCGGTTTAATAAAGTTGTTGAGCATTTCTTTTTTACGGCTTTCTGGATAGATAAAGTCGGGGTGCGACTCGATATAATCCTCGAGCTGTTTCTGATATTTAGAGAGTTTAAGGAAGTACGCTTCCTCCTTAGCGGCTTTAACCTCACGTCCGCAGTCAGGACATTTTCCGTCAACAAGCTGGCTCTCAGTCCAGAAGCTTTCGCACGGAGTGCAGTAAAGTCCCTCGTAGCTTCCCTTATAAATATCGCCCTGCTCATAGAGCTTCTTAAAAATCTTCTGTACGGTTTTTTCGTGTTTTTCGTCGGTAGTGCGGATAAAATAATCGTAGGAAGTATTGAGAACATCGCAGATATCGCGGATTTCGCCCGCTACCTTATCGACATATTCCTTAGGAGAACAGCCCTCGGACTGAGCGTAGATTTCAATTTTCTGACCGTGTTCGTCGGTTCCTGTCTGGAAAAATACGTCATATCCGAGCATACGCTTATAACGCGCGATAGCGTCGGTTAGGACAATCTCGTAGCTGTTTCCGATATGAGGTTTCCGGGAAGTATACGCGATAGCGGTCGTAATATAATACGGCTTTCCTTTACAATTTTTACACATATTAACCACTCCATAAACATAAATATAATTATAGAAATAAAATACTAAATAAGTATAACACAAGTATCGGTAAAAAATCAATTTTATTCTCAAATTTTAGCGAATTTTTATTATCGACAAAACATTACACACAATTACACTTGACAAAGTGAACATACTGCGCTATAATATATGTACAATTTAACGTTGCAGATATCGCGGAGTAGAGCAGTTGGTAGCTCGTCGGGCTCATAACCCGGAGGTCGTAGGTTCAAGTCCTATCTCCGCAACCAAT
>JAHKZS010000258.1 GCA_020626545.1 bacterium | reverse complement strand
AGTTCTTTCTGATTTGGTCGTTGACGTGAGCTTCGCACATTCCGCACATCATTCCGTCTACGCCGAGTGTAATTTTGTACATAATTTAGTCCTTTCACTTTTTAATTTTCAATTGATAAAATCTCTACCGCAGTTTTTCCGTTTTTTTGTATTTCCTTTTTCAGCTCGTCTAAGTTGTCGAATTTCTTTTCGGGACGGATAAATTCTTTTAGCCTTACGTCTATGGTTTTACCGTACAAATCCCCGCCCGAATACTCGGGTAGCCAGGTTTCGCAGTTCGGGAGATTGCGGTCGCCGACTGTGGGCTTTATGCCGATATTGGTAACGCCGATATATTCCGTATCGTCGATAGTTACCTTGGACGCGTAAACTCCGAACTTGGGCAGTATAATTCCGTCCGCAAACCGTAGGTTTATAGTCGGAGTGTTCATTTTAGAGCCGATATGGTTGCCCTTTACCGATGTGCTTTTAAGCCCGAAGTCGTAGCCTAAAAGCGCGTTAGCCTTTTTAATATCGCCCTTTTTAAGAGCGTTTCTTATCTCGGTAGAGCATACCACGGTATCGCCGAGCTTTACAGGGTTGCATATTCGAACGCCGATATTTTCTTCTTTGCAGAGCTTTTTCAGCGTATCGGTATCGCCCTTGCCGAACTTTCCGAAATGATAGTTAAATCCGCAGAAAACCTCCCCGGCGTTAAAAACCTTCTTGATAATTTCCCGCACAAAGCTTTCGGGGCTTTTGTCCTTTAGCTTTTCAAAATCGAGAATATATAAAATTTCTATTCCGAGATTTTCGAGCATAGCGACTTTCTCGTCATAGGTTAAAAGCTGAGAGTTTTTGTCCTTGGATTTCGGGGTTGACGAAAATGTAAATGCTGTCGGCACAAGTCCTCTGCTCTTAGCCTCTAAAGCGAGGTTTAAAACCGCCTTGTGTCCCAGGTGTATTCCGTCGAAATATCCGAGCGCGGCGGCTGTTTTTTTATCGCTGGGAGTTAAATCCCTGAAAACACGCATAGGCGCGCTCCTTTCGTTTAGATTTTGCCCGAATCCAAGAGCATTTTAAGCTTTAGTATCGTAATCTGGGTTTTAGCGTCGGGAATTTGGTTGTTAAGCACCATCTCAACCGCCTTGTTGAGCGGTATCTTCTCGACGTTTAAGAACTCGTCCTCGTCGGGATTTTGCTCGCCTACGGATTTTATCCTGCACGCGAAAAGATGGATTATCTCGTCGGTATAGCCTGTGCTCGGGTACATTGCGCCGAGGGTTATAAAGCTGTAGCCCTCACAGCCGGTTTCTTCCCTAAGCTCACGCTTTCCGTTTTCGAGTACGGTTTCGCCCTTTTCGAGCTTGCCCGCGGGTAGCTCGAGCGTTACCTCCATATACGGATACCTGAACTGCCTTACGAAGTAGAGGTTTTTGTCCTCGTCCATAGCGGCGATACATACTCCGCCCTGGTGGTGAACTACTTCGCGCGAAGCCGTGTTGCCGTCGGGAAGCTCAACCTCGTCGAGTTTAATATGTAAGATTTTACCGTCAAATACAGTCTTGCTGTTTAACGTTTTTTCTGTTAAATTTTCCATATTAACCTTTTGTATAGTGTGGAGTTTGGAGTGTGGAATTGTTGTCGAGAATAAAAATTGTAAAATGCTAGGATTTAGGTTCCCGACTGTATTATTTAAGCAATATAAATACCCCAAACTAAATTTTTATATATCACTATGTGTTTTTGCTTTTAGTGTTTTTGTTGTTGATTGCATCATTTTTTTCATTTCTTCACAATCGTTGTACAATGAAATAAACTCTTTGTCAGACAAGTATTCGGTTTCATTTAAGAGTTCTAACCAGTACATTGTTTCAGAACATTATTTGAGAGCTATATAAATCTTGGACATAAAATCTTTTTGGCTTATTGCGCATTCACTTTCGGCAATATTAGCTCCGATACTTGTACCGCTTCTTAAAATCTGTTTTGATAATATATACTCTTTCTTTTCATTTGTAAGATATTTATACAGATTTACAATTCTGACGGCGAAGTGTTTGCTTTTATGTTTTATAGTATTTTTTTCCATAATTAAAAACTCCAAGCAATATATAACATTGTTTAGATTATGTCAAGGTTAAGTGTATTAGTTTATTTTAAATAACTCCACACTCAACACTCCACACT
>JAHKZS010000257.1 GCA_020626545.1 bacterium | reverse complement strand
CAATCCTTACCGACGATAAGGGAAATTACGCCGACCTTAACAAAGACGCGGGAACCTCCAGCGCTATGAAAAAGGGCCCGAACCAGAAGATAGTTTACCTCGGATATAAGACAACAAATGACGTAAACGACGCTGTAACAGATTTAGCCGTAATGAATATGAACGGCGGTTACAGCTATCAGGAATACGCAAAGTTTATGGATGATCATATGAACATCGAGATTAAGCCTTTCGTACAAAGATTTATCGCCACTCTTAACGAGTACCGCGAAAATCTTGAAAAACCCAAGGACTCTATTAACTATAAGAGAGCTGATTACTACAGAGGCTTGCTCAATAAGCTCACCGACGATGATACAGGCTCAAAGCCTCTCGGAGATCTCCTTAGAAATAAAACAAAATTTGAGATGGGCGATGCCGCATACAACGCTCTCTCGGATTCCGAAAAGAAAAACCACTGCGATATCCTAACCCTCTTGATGCAGGGTAACGGCGAAGCGGTGCAGTTACTCGAAACACTGCTCACCAAGGCTTCCGACTCTAAGAATAATACATGGCTCGACAGATTTATTAAAACCGATCTCGACGCTATGAAAGAGAGGATTGAAGAGGATAACCCGAATTTCACTCCCTCCGAAATCAACTCGGCGCTCGATAAGAAGTACAACGACGACGCTAAAAAAATTCTCGATAAGTGGAACACCTTTACCGATATCCTCGCTAACTACGACGAAGCGGTTGATAAGGCGGACGAAGTTGTAGAAGATTCAGAAAATATCGGCAACACCGAAATAACCAAAAACTCAACCGATGAAGAAGTATTAGATGCCGCGGTCAACGCGTACGAAGCCGAGGCTAATATGGTAAAAGGCGGTATGGCTGCTGAGGATATCGTAGTACACGATTATCTTGACGCTACCGAATACGGCGACGGAACTCTGCTCGATTTCTTCGAGAGAGATAAGTCCGAGTTCGACGATAAAGACAGTATCCGCGAGCTCTATCCGATTGTAAAAGCTCTTACGGCGGGACAGATAGCGGGTCTCGACTTTCTCTCCATCAAGGATATGATTCTTATGGCGATTACGGACGAGAACGGCTTCAAGGAAGCGAAAATTGAGAATGTTTCCGCCGCTTCAATTTATCAGGATGTTAACCGTGAAATCTACGACAGAGGCGGTGTAGCTCTTACAGACGACGCTTTACGCGCTCAGGCAAGCGCCCAGGAAGCAAACAATTCGTTTAAACTGAGTAAGATGGGCATTGTGCTTTGGTGCTGTACGGCGGTGGCGGGATTTGCCGCGGCAGGTTCGGTGATTGCTATGGTGAAACTTAAGCCTAATATACTAAAGGAGGCTGATTCACTGCGAAAGGCGATAACTTCCGCTAAAGTTGATTTTAAGAATGCCACTAAGTTTGCTACAACCTCTTACACTAAGAGTGTCAATGAGCATATGGAATTGGAGTTGCAAAAAATAGCATTTGATAAACATAATAAAGCGACAACAAGGTTAAACGATCTGGAAAAATCAGGAGATTTTAAGGAAGCGGCTAGACAGTATGCTTCAAAATCCACCATCTGTAAGTATCTCGCCGCAGGCTTTTCGCTGGCTATGGCAATTTTAGCGGGTGTTTCAATCTACACCACAATTAAAGAACTGATAGATTACTACAAGGTGAAATTTGCCCCGATTCCGAAGTATATCGTAGAAAAAACCGATATCACAGGTAAAAACAGTAAGGGCAAAGAGATTATGATAAGAAACCAGAGCGCTTACTATAAGGTAGTGCCCTGTAACAGAACCGCTGGCGACAGCGACGTCGAGAAAGAAAACTACAAGATTCTCGAGGACAGAAACGATTTAAACGGCGACGTAGGTCAGGAATGGCTCGCTCTCTACAGCGTAAAATACGAGAACGGCACGCCGATTTTAGCTGATTCGTTAAAGTTTAAAACGGGTAAAGGCGCCCCCGAGGGCTATGATATAGGTATCCATATGTTCGGTAGCGGCTCGGCGTTTAACCTTACACATAAGCCTTACTGCTATAAAGATCCCTACGACGGTACATATGTCTACTTTAAGACCGATACGGTTTCCGTTAAGGAACAGACAGCCGCCGGCTCGCTCTTTTCGGGCGGATCGCTCGCTATCGGCGCGGTTGCGGGATTACTCGTCGGAGGCGCTGTAGTTTTACTTTTAAGCTTTTCTGTACGGAAAAGAAGAGAAGTTAGAAGTATTTAATTAAAAATCACATAAAAAAGGAAGTGAGTTTATTGAAAAAAGAAGTATCATTATCCACGCGGATTTTGTCTGTGGTACTTACCCTCCTTTTATGTTCGGGTATGATAGCTGGTCTCGGTATAACACCCGCTTTCGCTGACGAATATGATGGTGATTCGAGCGTGTATGTAGGAGAAATTGAAGCAGGTGATATTATAGCGGACGGAGCGTCGATTTACGCCGATGACGAGGACGGAGGCTATAAAACCTTTGACGCTTACTTCAATAATAAGTTAGAAGTAAAATCCGAAACGGATATGACTTTCGACCGCAGGGCTATGCTTATCGACGCGAAACCCGATTCTAAAAACTCTAAAAAACTGATTATGTATTTTGAGGATATGTACACCGAGGGTAACGCCGATTCCGAGGAAACCCTCAAGGCTGTGCTCGGTAACGATAGAGTTGTTAATCTTTCGGGCGATATCGAGATAAAAAATACAATTTATGTTCTCGATGGTAAAACCCACATAATCAATACGAACGGTCATTCAATATACGCCGCGAAAAGTTCAGGCGCAGGTATAATCTCTGTTGGTTCGGGAAGTACGCTGATTATTAAAGGAAAAGGCGGCGAAAACGCTTCAATGATTACGGGAGCTAACGACGGCTTTGTTTCAGGCGGCGCTGTTTTTGTCAGCGGTAACAGCAAGCTTGTTATGCAGAAAATGAGTATTGTCGGCAACAAGGCAAAGCAAGGCGGCGGAGTATTCCTTAAAAGCGGAACCGCGGAGTTTAAGAATTGTAAGTTTGAGAGCAATTCAGCAAGCGGAAACGGCGGCGGTCTGTATGTTGATTCGGGCGCGTCCGCTACGATGAATAAATGTAAATTCGCGGTCAATTCCGCGAATGACGGCGGCGGTATCTATAACTTAGGAAAAGTTGCTCTGAGCAATTGTGAACTTACGTGTAACTCTGTAAAGGGCGGCGGCTCAGGTATCTGGTCAAAAGGAGACGCCTCGCTCAGCAAGACGTCGGTAACGCAGAATACTAACGCTGTTAACGGCGGCGGCGTTACTAACCATAAGGATATGACGCTCAATAACTGTACTGTTTCGGGCAACAGCGTATCCTTACACGGCGGCGGCTTGTATGTTGATACAGACGGTAAAACCGTATTGGAAAACGATTGCGATATAAACCATAATTCAGCCGCTACAGGCGCGGGAATTTATGTCCTCAACGGCGATATCACTATAAAGAACACGAAAATTGATAAAAATACCGCGTCCTCGGCAGGCGGCGGCGTTTGGGCGAACTCAGGTACAAACCTTGAGTTTAAGAACGTTGAAATGAACGAGAATTCCTGTAATACAAACGGCGGCGGTATAAATTCGCACGGTACTGTCGAGCTGAATGAATGTAATTTTAAATCCTGTATGGCGGGTAATGTCGGCGGCGGAGTGTATCTGGATTCCTCCAAAACGCTGACAATTGAAAAGAGCGAAATCGTTTTTTGTACCGCGCGCGACGGCGGCGGAGTTTATGTCCACGACGGCTCAATTGTCCTCGCGGGCGGAAAAACCAGAATTACCGACAATACTTCGAGCGGTAATTCCAACAACATAAAACAAAGAGATTACCGTAACATTAAGATTACGGGAAGATTATCGAGCGGTTCCGATATCGGTATCGTACCTCCGACAAACCGAGTTAACAGCGATATTACAACGGGCTTCGGCGAACATAACGACAACCTTCCCGCAAATGTTTTTAACTGCGATAATAACGAATGTAAGATTAACCGTGATAAGAATTGCAAGGAAGTACGCTTGCTCGCGGGCTTAAAATCGACCCACAGCAGTTATAAAGTCAAGGTGGAAATCAAGGTTACCGATGACGTTGACTGGTGGGATTGGGCGTATTTTGAGATTTACGGAAAAGACAACAGAGGAACAGGCGGCGAACGCAATCTCAATACCTCGGGCGATTTTCATACATCCATTGACGACGATGGTGAAAGCTACTCCTATGAGTACGACTGCGGTTCCGACTGTTTCCCCTCCGCTGTAAACTTCAAAACAAAATTCGGCTCCTTGTGGACTTCGCGTAGATTCCAGGGCGACGTTAAGATTTACGTCAACGGAATTAACGTTTGTAACCACCACGTAGACCATAAGGTTTGGAGTACCGAGGAAAAGAATACCAAGATTAATATCGGCGGCGACAAGTATCCTTGCCCCGACCCCGACGGATTTGAGATTGACGGGCCTAATAAGTCCGAAAAAACAGGCGCTATCGAGATAGACCAGTCGGGTACAATTACCGTATCGGCAGTCGATCAATACGGCCTTAAATGGAAGTTTGACGGCGATAAGACCTCTATGGAAAATATTTCTTATCCCGACGAGGATACCTTTAAGGCAACCGATAAAACAGGCTCTAAATGGAAGCTCAGCAGTACCCATAAAACCAATCATATGAGCACCTACTATATCACCTTTAAATCGGGAAGTAATGTCTACCCGAAAATCACTAAGGCGATTAACGTTAGATTCGTATTCCCGTTACATCTTTCCGTTATAGTTGACGGTAAGGAAGTATTCTATAAGGAAGGCTACGAAAAGGATGAACTTCACGTTCCGCCTGTAGAGGCTCCTTTAGGTCACTATATCTTAAAGTACACTAATAAGGGCGTCGGAATACACAAGAAAAACTCTGACGGAAGTATCGATTTTACCTTTGTAAATGAATCCGTTACCCTAACGGCATCGATTAACCCCAATAACTATAAAGTTTCTTTTGATAAGAACGGTAGAGGTGTTACAGGTTATATGAGCAATTTGACGCTCTATTACGGAGAAAAAGAAACTCTCCCCGAGAACGCCTTGGAGCGTGACGGCTACGAGTTCGTCGGCTGGAACACCAGCGCGGACGGTACAGGTAAAATGTTCCAAGACCAAGAGGAAGTACTTAATCTTACCGCTAAAAAAGGCGAAAAGATTAAGCTGTACGCTATCTGGAAAGAGATTGAAGGTTCCACGACAGCCTCTATCTTCTCAGAAGGCACGATTATAATCTATATCGGTATAGCCGTACTACTGATTTCTATCGCTGCGGCTGTTATATACTCGGTAAGAAAGAAAAAACAAAAAGAACAAAACGGTAAATCATAATAGAAAGGAGTAGACTGATTATGAAATTCAAGAAATTTTTATCCGCGATTCCCGCGGTGTGCCTGCTCCTTATGGCATTACCCGCGGCGTCTGCCGGCGCGGTTGACGCCAAAACCGTTACCTCGGGAGCTACCGTAGAGCTTATGCAAGGCGATAAACAGCTTTATATAATTAGATACAACTCGCCTAAAGAGGCTTGGGAAAAAGCGGTATCCTCTACGGATAGGACGGGCAGAACAGAAACTGTCGTAACTCTGGGAACCGACTGGGTTGAGGATGAACTCCTTACGGCTTATACAGGACAGCACCTAACGCTTGACCTCAACGGTCATTACGTTAAACGCAACAGAGACCACAAAATGAAGTCTGAAGGCGAAGTTTTCCGTGTAAACGGTGAAACAGTATTTACGATTCGTGACAGCAACCCGAAATCCGAGGGCTACGACGGCATTAAAGGCGGCGTAATTACAGGCGGCGCGAGCAGTAACACAGGCGGCGCGGTTCAGGTTGACGAGGGCGGAGAATTCCGTCTGAAAGGCGGAACTATTTACGACTGTATGACCGATGAGGACGGCGGCGCGATTTATCTCGCGGGCTCTACCTCTAATACTAAATTCACTATGACAGGCGGAAGAATTTACGCTTGTAAAACTATCGACAGCGCGGATGAATGTTACGGCGGAGCGGTATATATGCGCAACGGCGTTATAAATATTTCCAACGCTAAGATAGACGACTGCTACAGCGAGGACGACGGCGGAGCTATCTTCTCGGAACGCGGTACTATTAATTTGAATAATGTAGTATTCTCGGGAAATAAAGCCCGAGAACAGGGCGGAGCGATTCGAACCGCTCACGATGTAACAAAATACGTCGGTACTAAGATAACCGCTTACAAATGTACTTTCGCGGGAAACAACGCTACCGAGGAAGGCGGAGCGGTTTTCATCAACGATAACCCCGAGCATAACGAGGCTGTAATGTTCCACGAGTGCAAGTTCCGTAAAAACTCCGCAAAAAAGGACGGCGGAGCGATATATATAAACGACGACAACGTCGCTCTTTCGAGCTGTGAGATAACAGGCAACAGCTCCGAGGGCTACGGCGGCGGAGTATATGTCGACGGCCGTTACAACATAACCCTAAAGGGTAAGATGATTATTAAAGATAACGAAAGTAAAAAGGGAAAAGGCGCT